>NZ_JAAOQS010000146.1:0-19647 GCF_011603105.1 Rhodococcus sp. A14
GCTTCTCCCCGGCCCGCTCGAGCATCCGCAACATCAGATACCGGGCACGGGTCGGTCCGGACCGGTCCAACAGTCCGTCGAACGATTCCAACCACTCCGTGGTCTCGTCCGGGTCGATATCCGGCAGGTAAGACGCAACACCCTCACGGATGACGCGAACGCGGCCGTCGGAACCCGGGGTCGCACTGGGGTTGGAAGGTTGGGCCGCTCCGGCGCCGGGTGTGGCGGAATCCGGTTGAGACGCGGGTCCCTGGATCAGGTCTGACAACGTTGCTCCTCATTGTGGTGGGACGCGCGGTGTGGCGTCCTCTCCATGCGATCGCGGCCTTGTTAGGCCCGACCCATCTCCTTTATGAATATGGCGCGACCCTTATCTTTCACCATCGCGGCGCAGTCGGCACACTGTGTTCGGGTTACTCTCCGGTAGCGTTTGCGCAGATCCGGGGCCGAATGTTGAACTTGTCGATGTCGTCGAAAACATGGGGGAGACGAATGCGCACGTCGAGGCGCCGCTGGGGGCCGGCGAGTGCTGCCGTCGCGGCGATCGTCGGTGTGGGCGTCATCGCCGGATGCGGCGGCGCCATCGAGGGGACCGCGCAGCAGAACGATTCTCAGGCCGCCGAGTACGCCGCGGAGGCGACGTCCTCATCGGTGGCCGCGTCGTCCTCACAGAAGGCCGCAGCCGAGCGGGAGGCGCTCGTGGAACAGTGCACGATGTTCGTGAACCGTGCCGGCGACACCATCGACACCTACAACGCCTTCATCGACGCCGCCAACGCCGATGCCGCGGATACCGGCGCGAAGGCGAGCGCCGCGGCGGCGGCCCTTCGGGCGGCGGCCGACGGTGCGAACGCCGCCACACCCACGCTTCCTACCGAACTGACCGGATTGCTCACCGATTACGCGAACAACTATCGGGAACTCGCGGCCGCCGTCGACGGCGGGCAACGCGGCGACATTCTGAACACGCTCGCCAGCCGTGGAGACGAGCTCAGCGACGCGATTCGGGCAGCCTGCCCCACATCGTGACTCCCGCACCGTAGGCTCGGTCGATGACCACGCATCACTACTTTCTGAGAAAAATTCGCGTGGTCGGCTTGCGCGAAAGCGTTCGAGCATGTTCGCTTTCACCTAATTGATCTTCATCCGGCAGGTGTTCGGGTATCCGAGCACCGTCAACAAAAGGAGGACCCCACCGTGGTCGCCGCGGCGGACGCCCAAAACTACGCTCAGAAACTCGGGATCACTGCCGACATGGCGGTACAGGAACTGGGCTGGGACGAGGACACCGACGACGACCTGCGTGCCGCGGTCGAGGACACCATCGGTGGAGAACTGCTCGACGAGGATTCCGACGAGGTGATCGACGTCGTGCTGCTGTGGTGGCGCGACGAAGACGGAGACCTCGTCGACGCCCTCATGGATGCCATCGGCCCCCTGGCCGACGAGGGATTCGTGTGGGTCCTCACCCCCAAGACCGGTCAGCCCGGTCACGTCGAGCCCAGCGAGATCGCCGAGTCCGCACCTACAGCCGGTCTCACCCAGACGTCGGCGGCTAACCTCGGGGACTGGTCGGGAAGCCGTCTGGTTCAGCCGAAGTCGCGTCCCGCGAACAAGCGCTGAGCAGTCTCACTTTTCGTTCACTCACCTAAGGATCACGTCATGCCGCTCGAGGTGGGCACCACCGCCCCCGATTTCACTCTCAAGGATCAGAACAATCAGGAAGTGACGCTTTCCGATTACCGCGGAAAGAAGAACGTCCTGCTCGTGTTCTACCCCCTCGCGTTCACCGGAACGTGTCAGGGTGAACTCTGCAAGGTTCGCGACGAACTGCCGAAGTTCGAGAACGACGAGACTGCGATTCTCGCGCTGTCCGTCGGTGCGTCGCCGACACACAAGATCTGGTCCGCCGAGCAGGGATATACCTTCCCGCTGCTCGCCGACTTCTGGCCGCACGGTGCGGTCGCGCAGCAGTACGGCGTCTTCAACGAGAAGCTGGGCTTCGCGAACCGCGGCACCTTCGTCATCGACAAGGAAGGCGTCATCCGGTTCGCCGAGATGAACGGGCCCGGAGAGGCCCGTGACCAGGGAGCTTGGGAGAAGGCTCTCGCCACGCTAGAGTCCTGATGCGCATCCGGCGAGGTTCTCGCCGGATGTTCGGGCGTGTAGCTCAGTGGTAGAGCTCTGGTTTTACACACCAGCGGTCGGGGGTTCGAAACCCTCCGCGCCCACCGTCAGGCAAAGCCCCGATCTGCGTTTCCGCGCGGGTCGGGGCTTTCTCGATGCCGGTGTTCGCGCCGCTGCCGCGGTCGGCTGCCGCTCACCTCGTCTCACTCCTCGGTGAGTTCCATGAGCTGTTCGGCGGCGGTGATGTTGCCGTTGTCGGCGAGGCGGCGAAGTTCGTTCATGTCGCCGAGTTCGGTAGCGACTTCGATGAGCTGGTCGGCCGCGTCGGAGCTGCCGTTGTCGGCGAGGCGCCGGAGCTCGTCCATGTCACCCCGCTCGCCGGCGAGCTCGATCAGGATGTCCACCGCTGTGGCGTCACCGTTCTCGGCGCGCTCGCGCAGGACGGACAGGTCGGATTCAGTCATGATGTACTTCCTCTTCTCGATCGAGTTTCTTCGTGTGCCGATCCCGGAGCTCGTCGCGATGCGTGTGCCACTCGTCCAGCAGGGCGGGAAGTCGCTCGCTGAGGAAGTCGGCCAGCGCGACCATTTCCTCGAGTGGGGCGCGGCGTTCGGGTGGAGCGTCGGCCAGCAACGCCAATCCCTCCCGGAACAGCGCCGCATGCTCCCGGTGGAGGGCGGAATCGAAGTTCTGCGGTTGCTGACTCGCCGGGTCCAGGCTCACCCGGTCCACTCGCTCGCCGGCCACACGGGTTCGCCGCGCCATCCGATAGCCCTCGAGCAGCTTGACCGCCCCGGTGATGGCGCTCCGGCTCGCCAGCAACGCCTCGCCCAGTTCGTCGATCGTCTGTTGCGGCGGATCGCAGACGAACAGGTATCCCAGCAGCCGTCCCGCCATCGGCGGGAATCCGTACTGGCGCGCGTAGAAGCGGCCGACATGGTCGGCGAAGATCAGCTGTGTGTCGGACGGCACAGTATCGAAGATAGCAGTTCTGACTGAAATGACACAGATTTGTGTCATTTCAGTTCGGCTGCGGTGCTGTGACCGGTTTCGTGAAGTTAACCTGTTCATCGCCCGGACCTCCGCCTGCAGTGGCATATTCCTGACATGCCCAGGTACAAGGTGACGCTGCGGAACGGCACGTCGAGCGACAAGACCTTCGAATCAGACTTCCAGGCCGTCAACGAGACGCACCGGCCCACCGAATCCGGGGCGGGCATCGTGAAGATCGACCGCTACGAGGAGGACGGGGAAGTGACCGGCGTCTGGTCCGCGCCCGCCACGAGCCGCACGTCCCGCACGTAGCCCGTCAGGTTGCATCGCGCGAGACCGCGGAGCCGCGGCGATCGAGTTCGGCCTCGAATGCTGTGATCCGGCTCGTGACTCCGCGGACCGTTTCGCAGCCGTAGTCGTTCGCGATCGACTCCCCGAGCAGGGCTCGGTGCTCATCCAGCTGGGCGAGCAGTTCGTCGTCGCCGAGCTTCGTCAGGTCGCTGCACACCTCTCGATCGTCCCAGGCGCAGTCGGCGAAACCAATGCCTCACACGAATGTCCACCGGACGCGCAGAACCCCGCCGGGCCACGTGGGTGTGTTGAGTCAGCACCGAAGATGTGAGCAGGGCGGGGCCGTGCGCCGCCCTGAATGGGGGGAACGAGGCGGCATTTACCATGGTAGGCGCAGGAAAGGGCGCTTGGCGAGATACTCAGCAGAGTTTCAGGAATCCGACATTCCGACCGGAACGGGTGCGCGTTCGCAGCTGCCGACGGATTGGTGAGACGCACACGCTATTGCGCGGGTTTCCGGCGAATTGGTGCGCAATTGTCCACCCGGCTAGCGCGCGCGAGTGCCCGGACCCACCGTGTCGTAGGCCTCGGCGAGGAGCGCGGCCAGCGTGTCGTCGAGCTGATCGTCGGAGGTGATCGTCAAGCGGTGCGTGATCACCGTCTTCGTGGTGGGAAACGCCTCGCGCAGCTGGGGGTGATGGACGCGCCGGCGCAGGTCGAGGGCGATCTCGAGCCGCGACGAATAGATGAACGCGGCAGCGAAGACGCGGGCACGAGCCCACGCGATCTCCGTCCGGTGGACTCGCTCGTCCACCTCCCCGCACGCGAGAACGAGGTCACGGAACTGCAGTAGGCGCTCGGTGGCGTCCGGGTCCTTGCCTGCCAGGTACTCGTCGATCGCGGCACTCATGGGACGCTCCTTTACATCGCCTGCAACGTTAGTTGATACAAATATCGGCGTGCATCGAACCTCCCGTCCCGCCACCGCGCGTGTTGCCGGACTGCTTCTCGGCTTCGCCGCCGACCGTGTGTTCGCCGATCCTGCCCGGTGGCATCCCGTGGCCGGATTCGGCCGCACGGCAATGGCATTGGAGAAGGCGACGTACCGCGACTCCCGGTCGGCCGGGATCCTGCACGTGGCCGTCCTGGTCGGCGGAGCGGCGGGTCTGGGGGTCGCCGCGACGCAGGTGGCGCGGCGCGGGGGATGGGCAGGCGAGGCGGCCGGAACGGCCGCCGCGACGTGGGCCGTGCTCGGCGGAACGTCGCTCGGACGGACCGGATCGACCATGGCCGCACACCTGGAGGCGGACGATCTTGCCGCCGCCCGCTCCCTGCTGCCGTCGCTGTGCGGTCGCGACCCCAGCGTGCTCGGCGTCGACGGGCTCACGCGGGCGACGCTGGAGTCGGTGGCCGAGAACACGTCCGACTCGGCGGTCGGGGCATTCGTGTGGGGCGCGGTGGCAGGCATCCCCGGACTGTTCGTCTACCGGGCGTCCAACACCCTGGACGCGATGGTCGGGTACCGCTCGCCGAAGTACCGCAACTTCGGCTGGGCGGCGGCGCGGTGGGACGACGTCCTCAACCTGCTGCCCGCCCGCCTGACGGGTGCGCTGACCGTCGCGGCCGCACCGACGGTCGGCGGGTCGCCGAACGAGGCGTGGGAGGCGTGGCGACGCGACGCGTCCCAGCACCCCAGCCCCAACGCGGGCGTCGCGGAGGCCAGCGCGGCGGGCGCACTCGGGATCTCACTGGGCGGGCGCACCGAATACGCGCACGGCGTCGAGATGCGACCCGTCCTCGGCTCCGGGGCGTCGCCCCGGCCCGTCGACCTCGACCGTGCGGTGAAGCTGTCCGCCGCGGTGCAGGGCGGCGCGGCGCTGGTGTCAGCGGCCCTTGCCGTAGCGGTCGGCCAGCTTCGCTTCCGCCGCCGTCCGAGGAGTTGATTCCACCGGCTTGCTTCGGGTGAACGGCTTCTTCCGGGCCACCGGTGCGGGAGCCGGAGCGGAGGCCTCGGAGGTCTTCGCGGACTTCTCCTTGCGGCGTTCGCGCCACTCCGCGCGGATGAAGTAGGCCAGGCCGAGTGGGGCCATGATGCCGAACGCCAGCCACTGCAAGCCGTACGACAGGTACGGGCCCGCGTCGAGTTGCGGGAGCGGGATGGTCCCGAGGCCGCCGGGCTGATCGGGTTCGAGTTGCACGTACGCGTCGACGAGGTCGGTGCCGATGAAACCGCCGATCTGACCCGCGTCGATGTAATACACCTGGCGGAGCCCGTTCTCGTCGATCGGCTCCTTGCCGGCGATGGTGCCCTCCGACTTGCGGACGCGACCGTCGAGCGTCACCGGCCCGGCCGGTGGCGGATCCACCGGCGGCGGCTCGGTTCCCTGGACCGGTCGGACGTAGCCGCGGTTGACCAGGATCGTGCGACCGTCCGTCAGTTGCAGCGGGGTCAGGACCTCGTAGGCGGGCTGCGATTCGATGGACCGCAACCGGACCAGCAGGTCACTGTTCTGGACGTAGGACCCGGTCGCGGTGACGCGGCGCCACTCGTCGTCCGGATTCGGGGCCGCGCCGGACAGCAGGGTCTCCAGCGGAACGGGGTCGGCGTCGACCGAGTCGGCGATCAGCTGGTTCCGGTGCTCCGTCGACGTGTTCTTGCCGAGCTGCCACGGCGCGAGCACGTAGAAACACATGAATGCGAATCCGGCGACCACCAAGGCCAACACCAACCAGCCGGGTCGCAACAGAAATCTCAGCCTTCGCACGCCTCCACGGTAGCCGCTCGCAGGTGGGGACCCTGATCGTGGGTTACCGGCTGCGCACCCAGTCGAGCAACCCGGGCACCGCGGCCTCGATCTGCAGGCGGACCCGTTCGAAGTCCTCGAGGTCGCCGTAGAAGGGGTCGGGGACGGACGACGTGTCCGCGTCCGGGTCGAAGCTGCGCAGCAACCGGCGGCGTTCGTCGGGCACCCCCATGTGGGCAAGCTCACGGTCATGGTTGGCCGCCAGTGCGACCACCAGATCGGCGCCGAGATGGAACGGTCCGACCTCCGCGGCCGTGTGGCCCGTCGGGTACCCGTTCAGCTTCAGGGTCTCGTTGGTGCGGATGTCGGCCTCGCGGCCGACGTGCCAGCCGTGGGTCCCGGCGCTGCTCACCATCACCCGGTCGTCGAGGGCTTCCCGGCGGAGGTGTTCGGCGAAGATCTTCTCAGCCATGGGGGAGCGGCAGATGTTGCCGGTGCACACGAACGTCACGTGCAGCGGGGTGTCAGGCTGCGGCATCGAGCAGCTTCCCGAGGTGGGCGACGGTCTCCGCCGTCGTGTGCGCGCGCTCGGCCTCGGCCGGGAAACCGTAACCCCACTCGACGAACACCGCGGGGATACCCCAGTGCGCGGCACCGAGGACGTCATGGTCACGGTCGCCGACCATCAGGACGTCGGGGGTGGCGCCCTCGGCGGCGGCGACTCCCAGGTTCCGGAGGGAGTGGGCGATCACGTCCGACTTGGCGCGGCGACTGCCGTCGTCGCTGGCGCCGCCGATGAACTCGAAGTAGTGGGCCAGCTCGAAGTGTTCGAGGATGCGGATCGCGAACCGTTCGGACTTCGACGTGGCGACGGCGAGCCGTCGGCCGCTGTCGCGGGCATCGATCAGCACCTTCTCGATGCCGTCGAAGACGGCATTCTCCGCCCACCCCACGCTGTCGTAGCGCTCGAAGTAGGCCGCGATCGCCTGCTGCACGACGTCTTCGTCCAGCCCCATCGACCGGAACGTGTCGATCATCGGCGGGCCGATGACGGCGTCGATCATCTCGTCGGTCGGTTCCGGCTGCCCGATCGTCGCGAGCGCATGACGGAACCCGGCGTGAATGCCGGGCGCGGAGTCGGTGAGCGTGCCGTCGAGATCGAACAGCACGATCGGAGCCGACAGGGCCGAAGGGGCGGAGGACGGGGAGGTGGAGAGAGATGTCACCGGACCATTGTCCCTTAGGCTCGACGGTTGTGGACATTCGTGCCGGTAGCCGGGAGAGCCTGCGTCACCACGGAGACGTGGATGCGGGGCCCGGTCTCCTCGATTTCGCAGTGAACGTGCAGGGCGACGGGCCCCCGGAATGGCTGCGACTGCGCCTCGCGGACGCGTTGCCGCGCCTGGGCTCCTATCCCACCGTCGGGGCCGATCGCGTCGCCCGGACCGCCGTCGCCGCCCGGCACGGCCGCTCGCCCGAGGAGGTGCTGCTCCTCTCGGGTGGGGCCGAGGGCTTCTCCCTGCTCCCGCGGCTCGGGGTCCGGGAGGCGGCACTGATCCATCCGTCGTTCACGGAACCGGAGTGGGCCCTGCGGGAGGCGAACGTGCCCGTCACGCAGGTGCTCCTCGACGACCCGTACGTCCTGGATGCCGCCGCGGTCCCCGACTCCGCCGACCTGGTGGTGATCGGCAACCCGACCAACCCCACCTCCGTGCTGCACCCGGCGGAGGAGATCCTGCGGCTGCGCCGGCCCGGCCGGATCGTCGTGGTCGACGAGGCGTTCGCCGACGCGGTGCCGGGTGAGGTCGAGTCGCTCGCCGGTCGTTCGCTGCCCGACGTACTGGTGCTGCGCAGCCTCACCAAGACGTGGGCACTGGCCGGGCTGCGCTGCGGATACGCGCTCGGCTCCCCGGAGATCCTCGAACGCCTGCAGGTGGGGCGGGCGCACTGGCCACTGGGAAGCCTGCAGGTGGAGGCGATCGCCGCATGCAGCGAACCGGACGCCGTCGCCGCCGCCCGGGAGCACGCCGTCGTGCTGGGTGCGTGGCGGGACTACCTGATCTGGCGGCTGAACGAGATCGGCGTCGCGGTGCACCAGCCCGCCGTCGCACCGTTCCTGCTGCTCCGACTGCCGGACGGCGAACTCGTGCGGAAGCAACTGCGCGAGCGGGGCATCGCCGTGCGGCGGTGCGACACGTTCCCCGGACTCGGTCCCGACTTCCTCCGGGTCGCGGTGCGACCCCGTGAGCAGACCGATGTCCTGATCGACGCGATGAAGGAGATCCTGTGAATCCGGTGCGTCTCGCCGACGTGATCGCGACCCTGGATGCGGCGTACCCGCCCGCCCTCGCTGAATCGTGGGACTCCGTCGGACTCGTGTGCGGCGACCCCGACGACACGGTGACGACGGTGACGATCGCGGTCGATCCGACCGCCGCCGTCGTCGACGAGGCGATCGACGCCGGCGCCGACCTTCTCCTCGTCCACCACCCACTGCTGCTGCGCGGCGTCGACACCGTCGGCGCCCACACGCCGAAGGGCGCACTCGTCCACAAGCTGATCAAGACCGGATGCGCCCTGTTCACCGCGCACACCAACGCCGACTCCGCGGACCCCGGCGTCTCCGACGCCCTGGCCGCGGCACTCGGACTCACCGTCACCGGACCGATCGACCCGCACCCCACCGAGAACCTGGACAAGTGGGTCGTCCTGGTCCCGGCCGGCGACGCCGATACGGTGCGGCGCGCCCTGTTCGACGCGGGCGCCGGGCACATCGGCAACTACCGCGACTGCAGTTGGTCCGTCACCGGGCAGGGCCAGTTCCTCCCGACCGACGGTGCGAACCCCACCCTCGGCGCGGTCGGTGCGCTCGAACGTGTCGAGGAGAGCCGGGTGGAGGTGATCGCTCCGCGCGGCATCCGGCAGAACGTGCTCGCCGCGATGCGCGCCGCCCACCCGTACGAGGAGGTCGCGTTCGACGTGTTCGAGATGGCGACGTTCCCCGGACCCCGCGGACTCGGGCGGGTCGGGGAGCTGCCCGACCCGCTGTCGCTGCGGGACTTCACCGACCGGGTGGCGGACGCGCTGCCCGCCACGACGTGGGGCGTGCGGGCCGCGGGCGACCCCGAAGCGACGATCCGCACCGTCGCGGTGTGCGGCGGCTCCGGCGACTCGTACCTCGACGCCGTCTCCCGACTCGGCGTGGACGCCTACGTCACCGCCGATCTGCGACACCACCCGGCGGACGAGCACCTGCGCGCCGGGGGGCCGGCCCTGATCGACGTCGCGCACTGGGCGAGCGAGCAGCCGTGGTGTGACCAGGCCAAGGGCGTCCTCGACACCGCGTTCGGCCATACACCGGATTGGCAGGTTCGGGTGTCGGCCGTACGGACCGATCCGTGGTCGGTCAGCGCGTCGCCGTCGTAGCGCCGTCCGGCCGAAACCGGTGATCCGCCGGGGTACGGTTGACACCCAGCAATCTGCACACAAGAACCCTTCACAGAAGACAGCAGGAGTTACCACGCGTGAACGTCGAACCACAGGTGCAGTCCAAGCTTCTCGACCTCGCCGGCGTCGATGCGGAGCTGTCGAGGATCGCCCACCGACGCACCGCGCTTCCGGAGCGTCAGGAAGTCGAGCGGCTCGAGGCGGAGCGCGTCACCCGTAAGGACGCGGCGGTGGCCGTCGAAATCGTCCTCGACGATCTCGACCGCGACATCCGCAAGCTCGAAGGTGAGGTCGACGCCGTCCGTCAGCGCGAGGACCGCGACCGCACGCTGCTCCAGAGCGGAACGGTCGGATCGAAGCAGCTCACCGAACTCGAACACGAACTCGGCAGCCTCGTCCGCCGTCAGGGACTGCTCGAGGACGAATTGCTCGAGGTGATGGAACGGCGCGAGGCGTCGCAGTCCGACCACGACCACGCCGGTGCGCAGTTGTCGCAGATCGAGGAAGACCTCATCGACGCCGCCCGCCGCCGGGACGACGCCGTCGCGGATCTGGACGCCGCCGAGCAGCGCTGCATCCGCGACCGCACAGCGCTGGCCGACCAGTTCCCCGCCGACCTGATCGCCGTCTACGAGAAGCAGCGCAGCCAGAACGGTGTCGGAGCGGCGCTGCTGCAGGCCCGGCGCTGCGGAGCGTGCCGCATCGAACTCGACCGCGGCGAGATCTCCCGCATCACCGCCACCGCACCCGACGTCGTGGTGCGCTGCTCGGAATGCGGCGCGATCCTGGTGCGCACGAAGGAGTCGGGTCTGTGAGTGCCGGTCGGGTCGTCGTCGAGGCCGACGGTGGTTCGCGCGGCAATCCCGGACCCGCCGGCTACGGCGCCGTGGTGTTCGACGCCACCCACGGCACCGTTCTCGCGGAACGCAAGGAGAGCCTCGGGATCGCCACCAACAACGTCGCCGAGTACCGGGGCCTGATCGCCGGTCTCGACGCCGCCGCCGAACTCGGCGCGTCCGAGGTGGACGTGCGGATGGACTCCAAACTGGTGGTCGAGCAGATGTCCGGGCGCTGGAAGGTGAAGCACCCGGACATGATTCCGCTGCAGCGCCAGGCGTCCACACTCGCCCGGCAGTTCGATTCTGTGACGTACACCTGGATTCCGCGGGCGGAGAACGCGCACGCCGACCGCCTCGCCAACGAAGCCATGGACGGCGCCGCCGGCGATTCCGACGCCGAACCGGAACCGGCTGCCGTCCAGCCGGAGAAGGCCACCCCCACGGCACCCGGCTGGATGGACACGACGGGCGCCCCGACCCGGATGCTGCTGCTCCGGCACGGGCAGACCGCGCTGTCCGTCGACCGGCGGTACTCGGGTCGCGGGAACCCGGCCCTCACCGAGATCGGGCAGGCCCAGGCGAACGGCGCGGCCGCTCGACTTGCAGGCAACAGCGGAATCGCGGCCGTGGTGTCGTCCCCGCTGGGACGCGCGCAGCAGACCGCGACGGCGGCGGCGAAGGTGCTCGGACTCCCGGTCACCGTGCACGAGGGCCTCACCGAAACCGACTTCGGCGAGTGGGAGGGCCTCACGTTCCGGGAAGCTGCCGAGCGTGACCCCGAACTGCACCGCAAGTGGTTGTCGGACACGTCGGTGTGCCCGCCCGCGGGGGAGAGCTTCGACGAGGTGCGGGAGCGCATCCTGAAGGTCCGCGACGACCTCACCGCCTCCTACGCCGGCTCCACGATCCTCGTGGTCACCCACGTGACCCCCATCAAGACCCTGTTGCAGTTGGCGCTCGACGCGGGACCGTCCCTGCTGTACAAGCTGCATCTGGATCTGGCGTCGCTGAGCGTCGCCGAGTTCTATCCCGACGGCGGCTCGTCCGTCCGCCTGGTCAACGACACCTCCCACCTGTGAGTACTTGTTAACCGCGGGCGGTTAACAAGTACTCACAGGCCCAGAGGGCAACGACCGCGGCGAGCAGGGTCAACGGCGTGGTCACCAGCGCGAGAAGCGTGAACGTCCGGAGATCTGCGGGAGATCCGGCGCGCGCGGCGACGCGCCGCCAC
The DNA here is from genome assembly GCF_011603105.1 of Rhodococcus sp. A14. Lineage (NCBI taxonomy): Bacteria > Bacillati > Actinomycetota > Actinomycetes > Mycobacteriales > Nocardiaceae > Rhodococcus > Rhodococcus sp. A14. The sequence continues at coordinate 11,673 of NZ_JAAOQS010000146.1, forward strand.
AGCATGATCGCCAGCGACCCCACGTACGTGAGGTTGGGGCCGAGGTTCACACCGAGCAGCATCGCCAGCACGAGTCCGGTCGGAGCGTGCGGTCCGAGCGCTGCCAGCAGGAGCAGCGTGGCGGGGAGGTTGTTCACCAGGTTCGCGGCGACCGCGGCGACGACGGCCATCGTGAGCAACGCCGTGAACGACGTGTCGGTCGGCAGTCGCGTGGCGATCCATTCGCCGATCGGACCGTTCGCGACCCCGGCCACGACGACGCCGAGGATCAGGACGAACCCGCAGAACCACACGTCGATCGAATACACGATCCGGCCCACGCTGGTCCGGCCGTCGCGCAGGGCGACGACGCCCAGCACGATCGCCCCCGCCGCGGCCACCCACGCCGGTGCGACCCCGACGAAGCCGGACACCGCGAACCCCAGGAGTGTGGCCGCGATGATCGACAGTGCGACTACCGGCGCCGGCGGGTCACGTTTCGGCTCCGGCTCGGCTTCGGGCCGGACGAGGTGCCGCCGGAAGAACACTCGGAACAGGATCAATTCGACGAGGATCGCCACGGCCCACGGCAGCGCCATCACGGCGGTGAAATGCAGGAAGCTCAACCCGGTCGCCGAGAACGCGATGAGGTTCGTCAGGTTGGAGACGGGCAGCAGGGTCGACGCGGTGTTCGACAGGTGCGCGGTGGCATACGAATGGGGGCGCGGATCCATCCGCAGCGAGCGGGCGGTGGCGATCACCGCCGGTGTCAGCAGGACCACCGTGGCATCGAGGCTCAGGACCGCGGTGGTCAGCGCCGCCGCCGCGAACACGAGAGTCAGCAACCTCTTCGGATCCCCCCGCGCCCCGCGCCGCAACCGGCCCGCGATCCAGGTGAACACCCCCATGGCGTCCGCGAGGTGCGCAAGGACGAGGATCGCCGCCAGGAACCCGACGGTCGGGGCCATCTCCGACACTTCGTCCCAGGCCTCCGCCGGCGTCACCAGACCGGTGGCGAGGACGACGACCGCGGCCGGTGCGGCCGCGACGATCTCGGGCAGCCTCCGTGGACGCACGACCGCGAAGACGAGGACTCCGGCGACGAGCGCCACCGCCAGAACTGTCACCGACGGGTCACTTCAGGAGTTTGTGGAGGGTGCGCAGATTCCGGGTCGTGGTGAACGCTTTGAGCTTGGGAGCGCCGGTGCTCTTGCCGAACCTGCTCTTGAGCGTCATACCCCGTTCGACTTCCCAGTACAGGACGCCGTCGCCGGCCTGCACTCGTTCGACCTCCGGATCCAGCTCGCCCCCGATGCTCAGAAGGGTGTCCAGGACCTCGGGTTCGGGCGTCACCAGCACGTACGGGTGCCAGCCTTCTCGCTCGGGGTCGAACGGGTAGTCGTCGACGATCTGTCGAACCGTGTCGAGGTCGAGGACGAAAACCCAGGCTTCGTAGTGGAATTCGGCACGCAGCCCGGATTCGATCTCACTCTTCAGTGCGGGGACGTCGTCACGGTCGGAATCGAACAGCACGTTGCCCGACGCGAGGACGGTCTTCACGTTCTCGAATCCCAGATCGACGAAGGTGCTGCGGAGGTCGGCCATCTTGATGTTGATGCCGCCCACATTGATGCCGCGCAGGAGGGCGGCGTATCGGGTCATGATCAGACCATAGTGCGGCGGCATGACACGTTCGCGCGAACTGTAGGCTGATCGGGCGGACGAGTTGGCCGGGCGACCGCGGCACAGGGAACCAGCACATCAGTGCACAGGCCCTGAGTCGAGGAAAGTCCGGACTCCACAGAGCAGGGCGGTTGTTAACGGCAACCCGAGGTGACTCGCGGGACAGTGCCACAGAAAACAGACCGCCGACGCCACATCCTCCGGGGTGAGGCGTCGGTCAGGGTGAAACGGTGCGGTAAGAGCGCACCAGCACCCCGGGTGACCGGGGTGGCTAGGTAAACCCCGCCCGGAGCAAGGTTGAAGGCCGCACCGGATCCTCCGGGTCCCGGTGCGGCTGCGCAGGTGTCCGAGGGCTGCTCGCCCGAGCCTGCGGGTGAACCGCTCGAGGTACCCGGCGACGGTGTGCCCAGATGGATGGTCGCCACCCGGCGCTTCGGCGCTCGGGGACAGGATCCGGCTTACACGCCAACTCGTCCGCCTCACCCGTGCGCCGGTCGGCGAGGTCTCGATCCTGACTGGCGAGTAACAAACAGACCGGTTAGCATCTTTCCCGCAACGGCCCGACTGACCCGAATCGGGGTCGATGCCGGGGCCCGTCGCCCACGTCCGTGGGCGATGGGGCCCCTCTATCGGCGGCAGTAGATGTTACTCGTGATAGCGGTAACATCTGTCCATGGACTTGCCCCACGACATCGCCGGCTCCGGCCCCACCCTGATACTCGTGCACGGGGTGGTGCATCGCCGGCAGGCCTGGAACGCCCTGCTGGATCAGTTGACGCCCTATCGCCGAGTGGTCACCGTCGACCTTCCGGGACACGGAGAATCGGCGGCACTCGAAGACGGCCCGGACATGATGGATCAACTCCTCGAGGAACTGAGCGGGTTCGTCCGCTCGGTGACGCCGCCCGGCGAACGGCCCCACGTCGCCGGAAACTCGCTCGGAGGCTGGCTGTCCCTCGCGCTGGCGGCCAGGGGCGAGGTCGCCTCGGCCACGGCGCTCTCACCGGCCGGCTTCTTCGTCAACCACGCCGATCAGGCCCGCACCATCTACACGTTCCGGGCCCTGCGCGGACTCGCCCGGGCAATGGGTCCGAACGCTCCGAAGGCTTTGCGATACAAGGCTGTCCGCTATCCCTCGCTTGCCGCCTTCTTCGCACGGCCCAGCCGGGTGCCGTACGAGGATGCCGTGGTCGACGCGCACTCGCTCACCACCAACGCCCTGGTCGACAAGGGGGTGACGGCCTCGTTCGATCTTCCGCCGGTCGTCGACGCGACGGTTCCGGTCACCGTGGCGTGGGGGCGCCGCGACCTGATTCTGCCGGTGTATCAGGCACGGCGGGTGCGCCGATTCCTCCCGCAGGCGCGGATACTGGTCCTGCCCGGCATCGGGCACGTCCCGATGACCGACGACCCGAATCTGATCAGCACGATTCTGCTCGGCGGCAGCTCGGCGACTTCCGGCGATTCCCGGAACTGACCTCGGCCCTACCGCGCCTCGGCGACGACGACGGCGCCGAAACCGAAGAGGACCGTTCCTGTGATCCGATCCAGGACCCGCCGCACCGACGGCTTCTCCAGCGTGGTGCGGGCACGGGTCAGCAGAAGGCTGTACGCGCCGAGCCAGACGATCCCGAGGAGCCCGTGAACGAGCACGAGCAACGCCAGGGTCGGGGCGGTCGGCCACCCGGGCGGAACGAGCTGGGGGAGCAGGCCGGTGTAGAACACTGCGATCTTCGGGTTCAGGAGGTTGGTCAGGAACCCGGCCCGCCAACTCGACCCCGGCGACGGAACCTGTGCCGGTCCGGGCGCGGCGGTGCGTTGTCGCGACCGGCTGCGCCAGAGGGTGGAGAGGCCCAGATACGCCAGGTACATCCCGCCGACGATCTTCACGACGGTGTAGGCCTCCGCGGAGGCGGCGAGCACCGCGCCGAGCCCGACGACGGTCAGCGCGCCCCACACCATCAACCCGGCGACCACGCCGAACGTCGCTCGCAGCGCGGCGCCGCGTCCACCGGACAGGCCGGCGCGCGTCACCACCGCCATGTCCGGACCCGGAATGACGGTCAGGAGACCGAGCACCGCGAACGCGGTCATCACGACACCGATCATCGGCCCAGTATGTCGGGCGCGCTCAGCGCAGTGAAATCCAGACTTGTGACTTGCCGAGCACGGTGTGCCCGTCGAACGTCACCGTCAGGTCGATCCTCGCAGTGCCCGCGGCCTCGTCGACCTGTGCGGCCTTCGCGACGACCTCGACGACCGCGCCGTCGTCCGGGGCGACGATCACCGGCTTGGTGAAGCGGGCGCGGTATCCGGTGACCCGTGCCGGGTCGCCGAGCCAGTCGACGACGCACTGCGTCGCCAGTCCCAGCGTCAGCATTCCGTGCGCCAGCACACCGGGCAGGCCCACGGCGTTCGCGACGTCGTCCCGGTAGTGGATGGAGTTGAAATCACCGGACGCCCCGGCATAGCGGACCAGGGATTCCCGGGTCACGTGATATCGGGCCTTGGCGACGGTGTCGCCGAGCATGATTCGCTGCGGCGACGTCATTCCTCCCCCCTGACGAACAGCGTCGACGTCATGGTGCTCACGTGATCGCCTGCGGCGTCGAGGATCTCGATGTCGGCGACGAGCAGTGTATGCGGACCGCGTGACGTCACGTTCGTGACGGTGAGCACCGCGGAGAGTTCGTCGCCCGCGACGACCGGGCGGATGGACGTGGCGTGTTCGGTGCTGTGCACCAGATTGACCGGCTCGATTCCCGACGTCGGATCGGCGACGAGCTGCGCCAGTGCGCGTTCCTGCACGATGACGGGAAACGTGGGCGGGGCAACGAGATCGGCGTGACCGGCGGCGCGGGCACTGCTGACGTCGAAGGACGTCGGGTTGGTGGCGAAGACGGCGCGGGCGAATTCCCTGATCTTCTCGCGGCCGACGAGGTAGGGCTCGGTCGGCGGATAGACACGACCCTCGATCGCTGGATTCACTGCCATCAGGTCAGCCTAGAGACGTCCCGTCCCCAGGGCAGGGCGAAGCGTTCGGAGAATCGTCACGAATGTGTCGCGGACGTGCCTGCCCGCTCACGTCGAAGCCCCCGCCGGACAGGTCCGGCGGGGGCTTCGACGTATCGACTGATCGACAGCCGTCAGACGGGATCGACCATCAGCAGTTGGGCCCAGTAGGTGGCGCCTTCGGCACCGAGGTAGGGAAGTAGCTGATCAAAAATGATCGTTGACATGCTCGCTCCATTCTCTGTTCGGGCACTGCGCCGGGAGGCGAGCCATCGGCACCGCACTGACCGGCGCCGGGGACCGTATCACCGGACAGGACTCCGAGGGTAACAGTATGAGCGTGATCCACAACCCCACACGTCCCACCGGTGCCACACTGAGGGCATGACTGACGAAGATCATCTCTGGTACTACAACGTCGAGGACGGCACGGTCACGCAGGGGAAGGCGGCATCGTCGATGTCCCGGATGGGCCCGTACCCCGATCGCGCGTCCGCCGAGAAGGCGCTGCAGATCGCCGCGGAGCGGAACAAGGCGGCGGACCGGGCAGACGAGGAGTGGAACAACTAGCGTTGTCGAGAGGGTGTGCGTGAGGTGCCGATGAGTCGTTTCGTCGCGCGCGGAATCGATTTCGGCACCGTGCGCACCGAATTCCACCTGCCGGAGGGGTATCCGCCCGCGGCGGTCGCGCAGGCGCGGGCGGCGTCCGACCGGTACGCGTCCGAGCGGGAGGACCGCACCGATCTGGCGTTCGTCACCATCGATCCGCCCGATTCCCTGGATCTCGATCAGGCGCTGCATCTGGAGCGGACACAGGTCGGATTCGTCCTGCACTACGCGATCGCGGACGTCGGCGCCGTCGTGGAGCCCGGTGGGGTGCTCGACGTGGAAACCCGCAAACGCGGGCAGACGTTCTACCTCCCCGACGGCAAGGTGCCGCTGCACCCGAAGGAACTCTCCGAGGGATCCGCGAGTCTTCTCCCCGACGAGGACCGCCCGGCGGTGGTGTGGCGGATCGAACTCGACGAATCGGCCACACCCTTGTCCTGCACGGTGTCCCGTGCGACGGTGCGTTCCGTGGCACGGCTGGACTACGCCGGGGTGCAGGCCGATTCGGAGGCGGGGAGACTGCATCCGTCCATCGCGTCGCTGCCGGAGTTCGGCCGGCTCCGCACGGCGGCGGCGGTGGCGCGCGGAGCGATCGAACTCCGGCTCCCCGAGCAGGAAGTGGTGCCGGACGGCGACGGCTGGCGGGTCGACCTCGCGCCCCGCACGGAGGCCGACGACTGGAACGCCGAGGTCTCGCTCCTCACCGGAATGTGCGCCGCGGACATGATGCTCGACGCGAAGGTCGGGCTGCTCCGCACCCTGCCGCCCGCCGGACCGGACGCGGTCGAGGCGCTGCGACGCACGGCGTCGGCATTGGGGATCGACTGGCCGGAGAGCGTCGGCGTCGGTGAACTCCTGGCGCGGCTCGACCCTAATTCGGCGTCGACGCTGGTGCTGATGACCGAGGCGCCGTCGCTGCTGCGGGGCGCCGACTACGCGGCGTTCGACGGCGCCCTGCCCGAATTGACCACGCACGCCGCCATCGGCGCCCCGTACGCCCACGTGACCGCGCCGCTGCGCCGGCTCTCGGATCGGTACTCGACGGAGGTGTGCCTCGCCGTCACCGCCGGAACGCCGGTGCCGTCCTGGGCGCGGGACGCCCTGGGTTCGATGCCCGAGATCATGGTCGGCTCGGATTCCCTCGCGAGCAAGATCGACCGTGCCTGCATCGACCTCACCGAAGCGACGGTGCTCGCCGACCGGGTGGGGGAGACGTTCGACGCGACCGTGCTGCGGTCACGGAACGGCAAGCGCACCGCGGACGTGTTCGTCCCGTCCGTGTCCGTGATGGCGAAATGCGTGGGCGACCCGGCCGAGGGCGAACAGGTGAAGATCAGGCTCGTCTCCGCCGACGTCGCGAAGCGGACCGTCGAGTTCGGTTACCCCGCATAGCGCGTCAGTCGCGGAACCGGTCCGTTGCCTCGACGAGGTGATGCACGATGCCCGGCTCCATCGCCGAGTGTCCCGCGTCGTCGACGATCTCGAGCCGCGAACCCGGCCAGGCCCGGTGCAGCGCCCACGCACTGGTCGCCGGGCACACCACGTCGTAGCGCCCCTGCACGATCACGCCCGGAATGCCGTCCAGCGCGGCGGCGTCCCGGAGAAGCTGACCCTCGTCGAGGAACCCGCGGTTGTGGAAGTAGTGGTTCTCGATGCGGGCGAAGGCCAGCGCGAACCTCGGCTGGGACGTCTCCACCACCCGTTCCGGTTTGGGGAGCAGCGAACTCGTCGCGCCCTCCCACGTGGACCACGCGACCGCGGCCCGCGTCGCGACGTCGGGATCGTCGGACTGCAGGAGCCGGTGGTAGGCCTCGACGAGGTCGCCACCCCGCTCCGACTCCGGCACCGGCGCCAGGAACTCCTCCCACAGTTCGGGGAACAGATGTCCGGCACCGCCGTTGTAGTACCAGTCGATCTCGCTGCGGCGCAGCAGGAAGATGCCGCGCAACACCAGCTCGGTGACCCGGCCGGGATGCTTCTGGGCGTAGGCGAGAGCCAGCGTGGAGCCCCACGACCCGCCGAAGACCTGCCACCGGTCGATACCGAGATGGCTGCGCAGCAACTCCACATCGCCGAGGAGACGGTCGGTGGTGTTGACCGACAGATCGGCCCCGTCGGCGACGTGGGGTGTGGAACGGCCGCATCCGCGCTGGTCGAGCAGCACGATCCGGTACACCTGCGGGTCGAAGAACTGTCGTTGCGCGGGATCGGTGCCGCCGCCGGGCCCGCCGTGGAGAAACACGACCGGCTTCCCGGCGGGGTTCCCGCTCTGCTCCCAGTACATCTGCTGACCGTCGCCGACGTCGAGATGCCCGTACTGGTACGGCTCGAGCGGCGGGTACAGGGTGCGCAGCTGGGTCACGTCGGCCTCAGAACCCGATCAGGCCGGACGCCAGATCGGGGATCACCAGAGCGGTCACCGCTTCCTGCCGGATGCCGGGGCAGGCCGCCGTCGTGATGACGTCGATCCGGCCCCGGTCCTGCAGGAAGTCGAGCGCGTTGAGGTTGTTCTTCGCGATCCACGTGCCGACCAGACCGTTCAACCCGGTCTTGCCGATGGTCGGGGTGTAGGTGCGCCAACTCTGCAACTGACCTTCGAGGTCGGTGCACAGCTGGGCGGCCTGCGCCTCGGTGACACCACCCGGCACCAGGCCGGGGCCGGGAACCGCGGTGGTGGCCGGGGGTGGGGTGG
>NZ_JAAOQS010000147.1:0-19590 GCF_011603105.1 Rhodococcus sp. A14
TTGGTGTTGTTGGCCGCCGTGGTGGAGTTCGGCGGCCATGTATTCGTGGGTGCGGAGGGTGCGGCCACGTTCGACTTCGACGCCCATCGCAAGGGTTTTGAGGACGCGGCGGGCGCGGTTGACGACGGAGAGTGAGACTCCGGCGTGGTGTGCGATGAGTTGCCGGGATGCGGTGACACCACGGCCGGTGGTGGAATCCGCGAATCGGGCGTGGGCTGAGGCGACGGCCACCAGGCGTTCGATGCCGATGCTGTGGGCGGTGAGTGCGGCTTGGCCGGCGGTGGTGTGGGTGATGTGGTGGCGGAGTTGGCGTAGCCATTGGGTGCGTCCGGACCATACGGGGATGGTGGCTTCGCGTCCGGGTGTGGTGGGGAGGGTGAAGGATCGGCCGCGTTGCCCGGTGTCGCGGTTGTATTCGTGGAGTTTGTTGATGGCGTGGGTGGCGGCGTGGACGGTGGCTTCCCAGGTGTCGACTTCTGCCGACTGCGGAATGTGCGTACCGGCGTGGACGGATGACCTGGTGTTGGTGGGCGAAACGGGTTGTGTTGATGCTGATTCAGGGCATGCGTTAGCATCAGACGTACCTGGCATAGGTATGTCCCTTCGGGGAATGCAGTACGAGTGTTGGAAGCGGGTAACTTCCGGCGCTCACCCTCAGAGAATGTGACGGCTCGGCAAGGCCTTCACCCTCTCGGTTGAGGAGGACCGGCAAGTCCTCCTCAACACATGCCGCGGAGCGGTTCGTGAATCTGAAACCACCCCCACCAAGGGGGTTTTCGCGTTCCTGCGGGTCTGCTATGAAATTTGGGTTATCGGGGTCGCGCGATGGATACGCGGTCAGGGGCATCGCCTCGCTGTGGGCGTGGGTGGATACCGATCCGCTAGGACGGTCGTCGCGAACTGTGGAGGTTCGCGTGGGGTCCGGTTAGGGGATCGGAGAAGGGTTGGTTGTGGCCGCAGCCGCCTCGGTTACGCCGACCGCGGTGCCGGCTTCACACCGAGTAACCGGTGTGCCGCGGCGGCGACCTCACGGATCTGCTCAACCGTGGCCGTTTCGGGCTCCGATGCTACGAGGTCCACGACGTCGACCAGCGCGTCGCGTGCTCCCGGGCTGAGGCGAGACACAGTCGGTTCGAGTCGGATTGGGCCGTGTGTCTCGATGAGGTGTGCGGCGGACATCACGGTCGGCATGCTCGTGTCTGCGACGAGTAGCGCGCAGATGACGCTCTCAATCGCGATGAGTTCCCACGTGAGCCCGTCGCGGTCGGTGGCGGTGAGGCCCGTCATGCGATTGCCCCTCTCGTTGAGGGGCAGTGCAGCCGTGACGCCCAGGCCTCGATGGCCGCGGCGATGCACGTCTCGGCGACCGGCGCAGGTTTGGCGGCGAGGTGCGCCCAGAACGCGGCGGAGACAGCTTCCGCACCACTGAACTGATGGCCGCCCAGGTAGTCGTGGGCGTCAACTGAGGAGTCGGCGACCGCGGACCAGGCATAGAGGCCAGCTGATTGAGCGCGGCTGGCGCCGATCGCAGCGAGCCGGTCCACCGCAGCCCACCTGGCAGCGAGGGGGTCGACCGTGCCAGTCGGCATGTCGAGGCACAACGTGGCGACGGTGTGTCCCACGGCCGTGGAGAAGCCCGGAATGGTGACCAGACCCCACACCGGGTGGGAGTAGAGATCAGCGAGCCATCCCCACCGCAGAGACCCGGGGCCTTCGGTACCGGGGCACTCGATCTCGCCGGTCGCCATGAGCAGGACACGGTCGGAAAGACTGATCATGCCGCCGACCCCCGCTCGATTGCCCGTTGCCCTTCGACGCGGTTGTAGTACACCCGCAGCTCACGATCAGTGGCGACGGCCGTTCCGTCGTGCCGATACGCGACACCGGCCCAGATCATCGACTGCGGCGGATCTTCCGCGGCGATCATCTTTGCGACTTCGGCGCGGCATGCGGCGAGCCGCGGGCACCGGAAGCATTCCCGCTGCGCGTCGCGGCCGGCGCGGTACGAACCCTCATCGATGTCCCACGACTGCGGGTTAATCGAGCACGGCAGGACCGTCGGGGCTGATCGGCGGGCGGTCATGCGGCATCACCACCAGCAGTGACGTGGGTGGCAGGACCTCGGGGAGTCCTCGCACGCAGGACTGCATACGCCCGGAGCCGATCGGCGGGTACATGATTGCCGTAGTAGTCGAATACGGCGCCCGCCACGATCTGATCCTGCGGCGGTTCACCCCCAGCGATTCGATCGCGCAGCGCGTCGCGGCACTGGGTGAGGATCGGGCATTCGTGGCATGAATCGATTGCACGCTGCCACGACGCCAAGTTCTGCCCCGTCAGTTCCCAGGTAGCGGACTTGCCCGCGCACGTACCCACACCCGGCTCGGGTGCGGTCAACGGGATCATTCCGCGTGCTTCCAGCTCGCGGCGGATACGCCGCAGCTGCGGGCAGTCTTGGCATTTGGTGGTGTAGACGAAGCCGCACCGGAAGCAACGCCCCTCAGCAGTTGGCCGGTGTGCGCTCGCCAAACGGAGCAAGGCCGCGACCGAAAAGTGAATCGTTCTGGACGATGTGTCCGCGGTTCCGTCGCGCCGCGCTAGCTCGCGGAGCGCTGCCACAGCTCGAGGGCACAGAGGCTTAGATGCCGTGACTATGACGTCGCATTCTTCGCAACGCCCCTCGGTAGACACGTGTTGGGCGGTGATGCGCACCAGGTCGGCGGTGGCTAACGATCGTGCCAGGGCTGGATGCCGCTTACCGCGCTCTCTTTGGGCGCCAGCTATCGTGTTCATTGCAGAGACTCCAATCTGCTGATGGTGCCTGAACGGACCGCTAATCCGTTGAGGCTCGAGCCCCCTGGCCGCCGCTAACGGTCAGGGGGTTTCTCGTTGCATAGGGCTCGACTCTTAGCTCCACCCCCATGTCGCTCTCGTGCGATCATATAAAAGCGATCGTCTAAAACCGATCGTATGTGCGCATCGTAACGAGAGGGCGGCACAGTGTCTACCAGTGACCACATGTGCGGCAGGATTATTTCGGTGAGTCGGCGAGTTATGCGCGGGTTTACTCCGTCCGCCCTGGTTGGCGCGCGCCGCAACGCCGGCTGGTCGCAAGCGGATTTGGCACGGCTTTCCGACGTCGGTGTCGCCACGATTAGAAGGTGGGAGAAGGGCACTGCATCGCCCCAAGTTGACGTCCTGGCGAGGGTTGCTGCTGTTCTTGAAGTTCCCATCTCCGACTTTGTGAATATCCCAGTCTCGGAGCGCTTCCCGGGCGACTGGCGAGTTCTGCTGGGACTGACCCAACCGCAACTCGGTGCGCGTGCCGGGGTCCGTACCGCCGTGGTTGGCAGCATTGAGCGTGGGGAGACGGCATTGTCCGACAACGTTGCTGAGCGACTGTCGTCTGCGCTCGACATCTCCATTGCGGAGCTGCGGGACGCGCATCAACGGGCGCGGAGCCGGCCGCCGGGCATGCCCGCCTGACGTCCTCGTGCGCGGTGGTGTGCCCGAACTTCGTGACACCGGTGCCTCGCCTTCTGTCGTTCGTGTGAATGATCTTGAGCCTACTTTACTACTGCAAACTTGCAACAGTAAACACTTCCGTAACTACTGCAATAAGGCGACGTCAACGACATCTATACTCATGTCCAACTACCGGCGAAGCGTGAAGTTTGGAGGATGTGCGGTGAGCGAGAGTTTCGCCGAAAGGCTGCGACATCTATTCGACACGGTCCATCCGAAGGGGCGAGGCCCCTACAGCCAAGCGGAGGTTGTCGAGGCCATCCGAGCCGCCGGCGGCAATATGACGCCGGGATACATGTCGCAGTTGCTGTCCGGAAAGCGATCTTCGCCGAGCTGGACCACGCTGCGAGACATATGTCGAGTCTTCGCAGTACCAATGGACTACTTCAACGACGACGAGGTCTACGAGGAGATCAAGGGCTACATCGCCTACATCCAAGATCTCCGAGACGCCGAAGACCAGAATATTGCAGCACGAACGTACTTCCCGTTTCGGCGTCCCGAATAGGACTAGGTGAACAGTGTGTACGTGCCTCCAGCGATGAAGGCGCCCACGAACGCACCCACGATGACCTGACCAGTCGTGTGATCACCGAGCCGCACCCGAGACCACCCGATCGCGGGCGTGCACGCTAACGCCAGAATCCAAATCGGTGAGACAGCGAGCGTGAGAATCACGGTGATGCCCGCTGAGACAGCAGTGTGCACACTGACCTTCCACCGGACGACGCTGGTAATTATCCCGATGGCCAGCAACGTCGCAAACCCTGCGGCCGTGAAGGCGATCAGTTCTGCGGGTGCATTGGCGCAGATCTGAATGAAGAGGCCCGCAAGCACGATTGCCAAGATTACGACAATCAGAAGGTGACGTTCACGGTGCTCGGTCACATGGTGATCGCCGATCCGTGATCGCCAGATTTCGAACAGAATGAAGGCCATGGGGAGGCCGCCGGAAATCATGGCGACGAAGATCCCCCATGCCGTCGACTCAAGGTACACGCCCAGGAAGAGTGACGAGACAATGTTGAGAACCCAAGGAGCTCCCACCTCAGTCACTGCTCTGGCAAGGCGATCAACACGGTCGCCGCGGGTTAGATTCTCAGTCATCGTCATTCTGCGGCACCTAACTTTCCTGTCGTGCGGTGTTGAAAGCGACGCCGAGAGTGCGCACCCACTCGACATCTGAGACGCCCTCCGGAGTGCCGAGAACTTCCTGGGTCAGCTCTTCCCGTGCGAGACCGGTAATGATCCACTCAACTATTGCAACTGGAGCTTCGTCCTCGGGAATCGGGGCGCCGTGGGGTAGGCCTGCGGCGTGGGCAGCGATGCTAAGGGCGTCCATCACTTCCGTGGCGCGGTCGGCAACGCGATCCGTGGCGCCGCTACCTTCCCAGGAGGGCCGAACGACACCAGGCCAGCGCGTAGTGAGCACCTCGTGGAGTTCGACGAAATTTCGCAACGCCCGGCGTGCGGCAGTCCAGAGAGCCATCGTCGGCCACAGCACACCGATGGTGACCATGAGGACCCCGACGAGCGCAAGAACCTGAGTGATGTCGAAGACTCGGGGGGTTGGATCGATTGCACCGGTAGACGCGGCCAGTACGTACGTGATTCGCATGCCGGCGTAGACGGTGAGCAGGAAAACCCCTGGGCACAGCACCATCAAGCCACGACCCGTCGCGGTCCGCGAGTCGGCATGGCCAGCGGTCACGATGGTCACCACGATGCAGAGAAAGAACGGGTAGAGCATCGCGATAATGCCGGCCTCCGCATATCCAGGAGTGTGGGCATATAGGTCGTCGAAGGTATATCCATCGCGCTGTTCCGGCATTTCCGGGGCAGTCAAGAAGAAGGCTACCGACCCGCCTGCGGTGACCATCGACAGCAACGCATGAAGCCGGATGAGCTGTGCACGACGTCGATCGGACGCAGCCATTAGGTCTGTCACGAGTATGGCTGCACCGAAGCAGATTCCGCTAAACAGGACCATTTTGACTGCGCCAGCGCCGTTTGAGTGACCAAGTGCGCCTCTCAGTAAGTTCTCAAAGAGCGGCAGGTTGACTGTCATGTGGGCGGCCATGCAGGTGAAGACAGTCAAGACACCGACGAGGTTCCATGTGCGAGCCCACCACCACCTACGGAACCGACTTGCTGCGGCTATCCATAGAAGGACTGCGACCGCCGCTGTTGCCGTCACCTAATCGCCTCGTCGAGGCGAGCGCGCACGCCGGGATTGCGGGATGCTCGGTTACTATTCACCCGCCCAAGGAGTCTGCTCGCGAACGCCTCAGCCTCGATTTCCTCAGCGTCGTGTCCGCCAGTGCATTCGCGCCGAAGCATTATCTTCGCCAATCCATGAGCGGCTGCTGGAAGAAACTCTTCCGCGAACTCACGGGCAGGTCGGCCCTGATGACCGAGTAGGATGTGGCCGAGTTCGTGGGCAAGTGTGCGCTCGCGGGCGTGTACCCACTCAGCGCAGGACAGCTCGTCCCGGTCGGGATGTTGAACCCATTGCCCGAAAACGCCTAGCGGAAGTTTCTTGTTGGATTGAACGACGATGAGCGGGCGCCTCCGGTCCCGGGCTGCTGCCTCCATCAATCCTGTAAGCGTCGACGCTTCACCTGCGGTCGCTACGCGAAACAGTCGATCCACAGCCTCTGAAACACGATTCGCCATTACTAACCTCCACCCGGGACGATTGCGGCGCATATGAATACACGTGTGCCACATCTGGACGCTCCATCTGAAGCCGCCCCGACGGGCTTCAGGAACTCCCGGGCGGGAGCGCGGTGGCTAGATTATCAGCACCGCGGATGGCTGCAACCAGAAGGTCTCTGACACCTCGGTACCACGCTCTGCGCGCGTAATCATAGTCGGCGGGAAGGTGAAGAAACCATCCTGGAGTCGTGTTTGTCTGCTGGAGAACAGAACTGCGGTACTCAAACGTCGAACCTATCGGAAGCCGGGCGACTGCCAGGCAGAGTGGCATAGCTACTCAGAGCTGGTGCCGGTTCGCCCGGCACGCGTGACGCCCGCAACTGCAAGGCGTGCCGATTCGAAGTACTGCGGTGTGGCGACTGTGAAGATTGATGCTTCGGCGAGTCGATTTCTCCCTTACCGGTTGCAGTTGAGATGCATGTAGATGTCGAGGTCGTCATACGGCGAGTTCACCATCCAATGGGGCGGAGTGTCGTCGTCGACCTGGATTTCGACTTCTCCGACCGATGGCCTGTCCCAGGTAACGCCGAGAGGAAATGTCTTGGTGCTGCCCTTCGGCCGTGTTCTGTTGACGGCCTCGATTGCTCCTGGGGATTCGGCGAAGTCGTGTGCTGGGTAGTTGAGGCTCTCGTTCTCGACCGTGACGGTTTGGGATCCGTGGGTGAGGGTGGCGTGCCACCCGTTCGGTGTGGTGACGTCGACGGTGAGGTTGTCGCCCTCGCCGTGGCACCGGACGTCGACCTGGTTCGGGGCAGGAAGGGTCACGAGGTCGATGCCTTTGCGGTTGCCGACTCCGATGGCGATGTTGCCGTCCCACCCGTCGGATCCGCCGGATGATTCGGCGGGCGTGACGGTCCCGGGTCGGCTGTCATCATTTGAAGAGGCGGAGCATGCGGTCATGGCCGCGGCAGTCATGCCGATGAGTGCGAGCCCGGCGAGTGCACGGCTGCTGGACATTTGGTTCCCCTCCTGTTGCCGCAGGGGCGGCGTTGTCGGACTCGATGCGGTTGCTACTGCTTTCAGTATCGGATGGTGTCGATGAGCCAGTTGCCCCCAGGCTTGGTAAGCGTGACCCAGACGGTGGTATCGGGGTCAACTGGAACGGCGTTGTCCCCGGCAATCGCGGTCTGGTGGATGGTGGCGACTCGGTGAATGAGGGTATCGGTATCGGGCGGGCAGCCGGAGCAGCCGATCATCACGTCGGCGACGACCTTTGCGTTCGCGGTGGCCCACTGTCCCCATTGCACGCCGGGACCGCGTTCGGTCGTGACTGGAATGGCGACTTGCGCCGCGAGCCTGTCGGTCAGCCACTGTCGGGCCCGTACGAAGCCATCGTTGGGGGACTGGTCGGTGGCCGGGTACCAAGTGAATGCGACCGACAGGGCTTGGCGGGCGATGTCTTCCGCCACGGCGGCGTCAGGAGCCGGCGCCGCCGTGGTTGGTGGAGGTGCGGGCGCAAAGGTCGTAATTGGTGCTGTGGCTGCCGGTGGTGCCGTGGCCGCCGGTAACGACGTCTCTAGAGGCGACGTCTGCGGATCCTGTTGGGTTGGCCGGCACGCATACACAAGTATGGCGACCAGCGCGCCGAGGATCACGACCACGGCCAGGAATCGACGCACGCTCATCTCAGTCCTCCTGCAGTTGCGGGCAGTCCACTCATCACATCACTCTCCGTGCCTTCATCCCGCCCATCAGCGGCGCTTCCTTCACGACGTCGCCGGTGGTCGGAGCGTGGATCATGCGCCCGCCACCAAGGGCGATGCCGACGTGACCCGGCCCAGACCCGGCCCAGGATCCGAACACGAGATCACCCGGTTGGGCCTGATCGATCGGGATCTCCATGCCAACGGTCCACTGCTGTTCCGAAAGGCGTGGCAGTGCGACCTTGCCGCCGCTGCCGGTGAAGATGGCGTAGCTGGTCAGGCCGGAACAATCGAAGCCCCCGCCGGACGGTCCACCGGTGCTACCTCCACCCCAGACATACGGGGTGCCGAGGTACTGCCGGGCGGCCGCGACGACCTGGCCGCCGTCCTTAGATCCGTTCGGGACCAGGCGGCCGGTGGAACTCAGGGCCGTGTACTTGGCCTGGCCGAGGATGATCTTTGCGACGTAGTTCTGAGTCTCGGCGTATGGGGGGATGCCACGGTGAGCCTGCACCGCACCGAAGCCTGCGTTGTACGCGGCTAGTGACAGCTCGACCAGGTCTCCCATGACGGTGCCGGCTGCGAGCGCGGCGTTGACCTGGTCAATGAGCGCGCACATGAAATGCCCCTGGGCCATGACGGCGTCGCCGATCGAATTGGGGTCGACCTTGCCATCGCCGTCGTAGTCCGTGCCCCAGGTCGCCCAGGTTCCGGGCATGAACTGTGCAGGTCCGAGAGCGCCGGAGGGGGAGATTGGGGCGTTGGCGCCGTGCCTGAACTGATTCTCGGCGTGGAGCTGCGAGGACAGGACCGGGGGCCGAATGCCGGGGCAGATGCTGCCGGCCTTGCGGATCCACGGATCGAATTCGGCCGGCACCGATCCGGCGGCCAGCTCACCGCCACCGACGGTCCCGAAGCCCGCGCAGTTGATCGGCGACGACAAGGAGGCCAGCCGCATGTCCGCGCCGTCCGGCGCGCCAGGAGATGAGGCCGCGCTGCCCAGTTTGATCATCGGGTCCACGGCGGTGCCGCCTTGGAAACGGCCGCCTTCCCAGTACTCGAAATGCAGGTGCGCGCCGGTGCTTTGGCCGTCGTCGCCGACATCGGCGATGTGGTCACCGGCCCTGACCTGTTGGCCTTCGCGGGCGATTAGCCCGTCGGTGAACATGTGTCCGTACACGGTGGAGACCGGTGTGTCGCCGACGAGGGAGTCGATGACGATCCAGTGTCCGAATCCGGTGGCGGTGCCGGAACGGACGACGAGGCCGTCGAGGGCTGCGTAGATCGGGGTGCCGACGGGGCCGGCGAAGTCGACGCCCTGGTGTTCGGTACCCCACCGAGGACCGAAGCCGGAGGTGAATGCGGTGGTCCCGGCCCTCGTCGGTGCAGTGATCGGTCCGGAGGCGCGCAACTGGCCACCGGCGGGCGTGCCCGGGCCGCTATCGGTGGAGGTTGTCTTGCATCGATCGTGGGGGATGACTGGTTGAGGGGCGCAGGCCGTCGTGCTGACGACTGTGCTGGCTACGGCCGCGAGTAGCAGCGCGGTGCCGCGCTGGCGCAGTGTCACAGGGCTCCCGGGATCGGGGTGTCGAGTTCGGGGATCGGGATAGGCCCGGGCACTGCAACCGGCACCGGCACGGGTGTCGGTTCGGGCTCGGACATCGCTGGCGGTGCGGTGACAGATTCGGGCGCCGAGGTCGTCGTCGACGGTTTCGGCTGGCTCGTGGTCGGCTGCGTTGCAGTCTGGGGCGTGGTCGAGTGCGTGGAGGTTGAGGGGACACTCACTAGGGTCGGCGCGGCGCCGAGTTTGCTGACCTCGTCGCGGTCGAGAGTGGGAAACGGGTTCTGGACCTGCCATTTCGGCCCGCTCGGGGACTCGGCCACCTGCACGGACACGCGTAGGTCGCCGGCCTGAGTGGGGATGGTGACCTCTGCCCGCCGCTCGCCGCCGGCGCCGGCGCCGGCGCCGGTGACGATCTCACTGGTCGTGGGCCCGGTGATCGCGACGGGCACCTGTGGACGTGCGGCGACGATCGTGTCACTGGGGGTATCGATGGTGTATCGGCCGAGTTTGGTTCTCCACTCGGTATTCGACTGCGTGATGTCCACGTAGTCGTGCGCATAAGCCATCGCTGTGGCTGGCGCGCTCTTCCCGGCCGCGGCCGTCCTTGTGCCTGCGATGGCCGACTCGGTGACCTCGACTATGTCGTAGGTGACCTCGATTTTTTGTGCAGGAGTCGTCGTCGGTGCACCGGCTACGACCGCGGCACTCGGTGTATGGCTTGTAGGAGGGGATTCCCCGAATGCGGTGCCGGCAACGAATAGAACGCCGAGAACGGCGGCCATGCTGATCATTAGGTTGGTGCGCGAGTACAGCACCCACCGGCGGATCGGGGCGAGGACCGGGTTGCCTGCGGGGCGGGCCATCAGGTGAAACTCTCGCTCGGGTGCGTGCGCACTTCGGGAGTCAGCGACGGCTCGTACAAGCGGGTATTCGACCGCGGCGGAGCGGAAATGCTGGCGGGCGCGGACGTGACGGGGACCTTCCCTGGTGAGGTGTCCTTGCGGGTCGGAGTGAAGACCTTGGTCGGGGCGATGGCAGAACCTGCTCCGCCGTCCCATGTCTCACTGACCCTCGGAGTGTCACCGTGGCGCGCTCCGCCACCCGAGCGGCTGGCTTCGAGCGCTTGCAGCGCCGCGCTACGGTCGCGGCCGACGCGGGTGTTCGCAGTGTCCTGTTCACTATGCTTGCCACCCTTGGTGAGGTGCATGTGGCGTGCGTCCTGGGATTCCTTACGTGAGTCAGCGAGCCGTTGCAGGAGGTCCATCTTCTTGTGGGCGGCGATCCGGGTTTGGTCGGCCTCGTGCCGGCGACGCTGGTTGAGTTCACGTCCCTCCGGGCGGGCTGGGCCTGCGGAGTTGCTGCCGGTGTCTTCGGCGGTGCCGCCGTCCTTGGTCTTCTTGCGTAGCGCCCCGACTCCTTCCTCGACCATCGCGCCAGCCGGGCCGCCGATGACCGCGCTGGCGCCCTTGAAGAATTTCTGCTTCATCGACGACTGCGCGTGACGGGCCTTTCGGTTGAGGGCGCCGGCGCGGTTCTGGGTGAACGTTTGCGAGACCCGTTTGAACGGCCGCATGATGAACCAGCACACCAGGGTCAAGATGACCATGAACCACAACCGCCATGACCCGTCGATCTGCCCGTTGTCCGTGACGTACAACTTCACCAAGGCCAGCAGGTAGAGGGCGACGATGACGGAACCGGCCACGCCCCACATGTAGGCGCTGGCGATCATCCGACACACTCGCATTAGCGTTCCCGCGTGTGCGACTGCGAGCGGTATCCAGATCGGGGCGAAAAGGATGGCCAGCCGGATGGCGAGCAGCGCAATGAGCTTCAGCACCGATGCGCCGATCCACAGGATCGACGGCATGCCGACCTTGACCATCGCCATGAATCCGATTCCGGTGCGACCGGAGTCCTTGCCTTGGAACGTGTAATAGGACAGTCCGTAGTCATCGTTGAGTGGCTGGACGATGTCGTCGCGAAAGATTCTCTCCTTCTTCGCCTTCAGGTCGTTCTCGACACCGGAATCTGGTGCGTTCTCGATCTGCTGCTGTTCCTCGTAGGAGAATGCGAGCGCATCGCGCAGTTTGGGGCCGAGTTGGTTCTCGTTGTCGCGGTAGTTCGGGCCGAACCAGCCTTTACGCCAGTCGTCGAGGAAGATGTCGTCGAGCAGTACGTCCCGGGGTCCTTTGCCGCTGCCGGTGATCGAAAGCATCTCGTTCTGGGTATCGGTGATCACTGCCCCGAATGTGTCGTCGGCGAGCCGGATTGCCTGCTGGGGTGCGCCGATCAGGAGAGCACCGAGGGCGAGAGCGGCTCCACCGACGGCCATGGATTTCGTGACGCCGGCAGCGTTCGATTTGAGTGCGTGCCAGAGCATGATCGAGGCAGCCGCGGTCAGCCCGATGCCGAGCCAGAGACCGTAAATGCCGATCATGCCGTTCGAGATCGAGGAGACGACCTGGTCGAACTGTTCCATTGCGGGTGCGACGCCGGCGTCTTCGGCGGCCTGACCGGTCTTGGTCTGGTCGTCGAGCCAGAATGCGGCGGCGGCCAGGGACTTCCCGATCGTCAGGAATCTATTGCCCCAGTCGGTGTCGGTGACGGCGCCGGGCGCGCGCACCAGGTCCATGCCGCAACCGAGGTCGTAGGTGTACCACTGCAGGCCGGCCCACCCGTAGGTGGTGTATCCGGTGACCCCGTTGTCGGGACGGTTCTGGCTGGTGGCGTCGAAGACCCCGGGGAACGCTCCCTTGGGGTATTCCGGGGCGGGGACTTCGTCGCACGCGAACCCGCTGGCCGCCGCGACGGGGGAGAGCGGGTCGACGAGCAACGGGGCCAGCACCAGGGCGAGGACGGCCAGGAGACGCCCCAGCCGACCGGTCAGGCGTCGATTCGGGCTCGCCTCGGGGTTGTGGGTCCGATGAGTGCCTGCGGGTCGAAAATGCAGGTTGAGTCGCCGCAGGGTGGTGGTCATGTGGCACCGCCGAGGGCGTTCTTCGCGGTACTCGAGTTCAAAGCGGCGAAGACGTGGGATAGGTGCACGTAATGAACCCAGCTTGACCGGACCAGTTCGACGTCGTCGGCCATCCGGACCATCCACCGCCGCGCCTGATCTTGGTAGGAGGTGTCGGTGTCCTCGTCGAGCGTGTCCTCGCCGCCGCTGCCGAGTTCGGCGAGGAATTGCTCGAAACCCTGCCCGGTGGGGAGTTTGAGGAGCTTGAGCGCCCCGTCGATGGCGTGTGGGTCGCCGCCGACGTCGCCTACGAACACTTCGTAGGTCAGGGCTGTTTTGTCGTCGGTGCCGTCGAGGCCGAGGAAGTCGTCGGGCAGTTGCGAGCACACCAGGGCGCGGACCTTGAACTTGCGTGAGTCGCGGGCGATCCGCAGGTTCAGGGTTCTGCCGGCGCCAGTGGATTCGAGGTACTTGTTCTCGTCGAGGAACAACACTTTACGGACGTGTCTCGGCTTTTCGTAGACGAGGCGGTTCGCCAGCCACGCGGCCATGTGCATCAGTGGGGCGGTCATCCGCTGCTGTGGGGTCCACTGCGAGGAGGGAACACCTTCCGGTGGCAGCTGCAGACCGGGCATGGTCAGGATGGTCAGCCGGATATCGGCGTCGAAGTCGTCGACGCCGCTGCCGACCGTGCCGGCCTCGGGGAAGAGTACCCGGGCTTCGGCGAGCCTGGACATCAACTCCAGCTGCTGATATATCCCGGCGGCGCAGGTGCGCACGGCCTGATCGGGATCGTCCTGGCCGATCGTCTTGATGGCGTCGAGGACTTCGCCCAGGTTGTGGTCGCGGTCCCCGCCCACGCGGTTGGCGGCCAGGTGCAGCACCGACTCGGTGTGTTCGAGATGCAGATGCCGTTCGGTGAGCATCATCTTCAGCACCGAGACGGCGACCTCGACGCGCTCCGCCGCCGCCGCGCGCATGTCCGCGTCGTACTTCGCCTGCGCCGCGGCATACGGGTCGGCGGCCCTCATCAAGTCCGGGTGGAGGGTGTCGTACTCGGGGTCCTCGCGTCGGGGGTCGATGATGACCCGGTAGGGGTTGAGCGCCCCGGGGCGGGAGTCACGGCCGGTGAGCGCGTAGACCCGGACGATGTCCCGGAATTCAGGTAGGTTCGCCAGTTCCTTGAGTGGCCCCGAGGGGTCGTGGATTACTCCGTAGGCGCCCGCGCGCACGGCCTGGTAGACGATCATCCCGGCCATGAAGGTTTTGCCGGAACCGGGGACCGCGACGATCGGGGTCAGACCCGACTTGTGTTTGATCTCGTGTGCGGCGAATAGGTCCCAGATCACCGGGCGCGGTGCGATCGACGAGGTCTCACCGAGCACGACTCCGCGGCGGTCACCGACCCGGTCACCGACGGTGGCCATGCCCGCGGCGACGGCCTCGACGTCCATGTGGCGCTTGTTGGCGATGTTCGCGAGCGGCTCGCCGGGGATGAATTCGCGCAGTAGTTGGAACTGTCCGTGCTCCTGCTCGAGTGCGATGTGCGGGTAGTACATCTCCCGCAGGCCGGCGACCTTCTTGCGCGCTTCGTCGGGGGTAGCTCCGACGATGGCGACCCGGTACCAACCCAAGGTGCGGGTGGAGAGCCCGGAGTGGTCTTCCTCGACGTCGGAGATGACGTCCTGGACCCGAGCGTGCTGCTCGGCCAGCTCCTTCGGTGGGACCTGGTCGTGTTCGACGGTGTAGTGGTCGAACTGAGACTCGATCTTGCCCGTCAGCGAGCGCATGGTGCGGATGGTTCTTGCCTTGTCGTGCAGCTCGATCCGATCCGACCATTCGAGCGGTTCGCCGGAGGGGTCGCCGATGACCTGCCAGGGCAGCATCCGCTCCGGGATCGGGAGCGGTGCCATGCGTCCGACGGTGAGCACGATGACCGCACCGGTATAGCGGCGACCCTCGACGACGCCGGAGACGGTGGTGTAGCCGTCACCGGGTGTCAGGGTCAGGTCGGTGAGGTCTTCGAGAGCGGCGACGTCGGTTTCCTCCCAGTCTCCGGCTCCCGCGGTCGCGCCACCCGCAGCCAGGGGCAGGCCGATCGTCGCCGACCGGCGCAGCAGGTAGTCGATCGCGGCAGGGGACGCGGGTGCTGCATTGACTCCGCGGCCGGCCATGATCCGCTCGAGTGCGGCGAGATGGCCGGCGAGCGCGTCCTCCTCGCGGGCGAACGCGTCGTCGGCCCAGCCGGTGATCAGGGACGAGAGTGCGCCCAGGAGCGGCCAGTTCGCGACGTAGCCGAGCGTGTGGGCGAGGTAGTCGAGCCCGGCACCGAGCGCAGAGCGGTGGGGCAGTTCGATGCCCCAGTAGCGGCCCTTGATCGTGGCGTTCGACCACAGCATCGCGTGCTGCTGGCCGCGCAGGTACTCAGCCCACGACAGCGCGCCCGGGACGTCGTCGATCGGAGCAGCCCACTGGTCGTGGTCCTTGGCCCACTGCTCGACCGGGAACGGCGTGCGCACCAGACGCCGGTGCAGTCGCTCGACGCCGGCCTTTTGCAGGTTGGTCAGTACCATCGCCTCGTCCCGGATGAAGCGTCGCTGCTTGCCGGTGGTGCGGAAGTTCCACGGGCCCTGCTTTTGCACGAACCATGCCGTTGACGTGCGGGTGGTGCGGGTGATGTGTCCGGAGGTCCCGGTCAGTTGCAGTCGCACCGCCTTCCGGGCACTATCGGCGCGCTTCTTCGCCGCCGCCTTCTCGCGATCGGCGGGCGTCTTCCCGCGTCGTTTGGAGCGCTTGCGTCCCCGCTCCCGCTTGCGGGTGTCCTCGGCCAGGACGGCGGGGTCCTCTGCCTGTGGGTCGACCTCCTCGGACACCTCGGCGACCGGGTATGGGGGGAATTGCACTTCAGACCACGCCCGCGGGCCCAGTTGTGAAGCCGGCGTCTGTTGTACCGCAGCCCATGACGGCGGCAACGCTCCCGGCGGGATCACCGGCACCGGATCTTCGAGCTGAGGATCGAACAGCGATGCGATGTCGTTGTCGTACGTGGTCATCGGTGTGAGTCCTCACTGTCGATACGGGCAGTCGCGTCGTCAGGTCGCGTACCGGTGGTTAGTCGGTCGGGGAGGGTGACACTGATCGTCTCCCCGGGCTTCGGTGGACGCGGGGCGCCCAGGTCGTTGACAGCAGCCTTGAACACCGACCGCAGCGGCCGATCCGGAGTGACGTACTTCGCGATCCCCGTAGTGGCCCACACGGTCACGAGAACCATCACCAACAATGGCTTGAACCCGAGCGGCACGTGGAGGATGGCGCGGGCAATCAGAAACACCAGCACGAACACCGCGGCGCCCACCAAGCCTGCGGTGTACCGAATCCGCACCGGCAGGGTGTAGCCAGTCGGACCGAGATAGTGGCGGTCCACCCGATACAGCAGGTCATCGTTGTTGATCACCTAACGCTCCCTTCTCCGCGTAGGAACCGTCGCGGGTGTCAGGCGTTGATGCCGAAGAGGCCGAGAACCCAGTTCCCAAGGCCCTTGGCTGCGGATTCCGAGGTGGCAATACCGACGAACGCCAGACCCACCAACGTCAACCCGCCGACGGTGAACACCTTCGACAGATTCCCGCGCAGGCCACCGGTCAGGACGACACACGCGATGACGACCAAGATGGTGAAGACGATGTTGTCCTCGATCCACTTCCTGAGCCCGCCGGTACTGACCTCCGTTTGCTGGGCAACGATCGAGATGTCGGGGGCGGGGTGAGCAGCGCTCGCGAGGTCGACGACGGTGGAAGCGATTGCGGACATGGTGCCTCTCCAACAGGGTGCGTAACCGATATGGGCGAACGTGGTTGTGCGGGAACGTAGGAGACATGCGCTGCGAGAATCAACGTGACCTGTGGATAACTTTCCGATCCGAGTCGAAGTGGGCCGGGGCGGTGTCGGGCGATCGTGGGGGCGAGATGAGAGCAGGGCGAAAACCGGAAAGGGTCTGGGCCGCCAGGTGTGTGCTGTTCGGTGCTGCTCGCGGCTCGGCTTCGGGCGTAAGCGCATCACGCGATCGGAAAACCGGCACACCAATTGATCGCGCGCCAATCCAGCAGTGGATCAACCGAGCCGGACGAATGCCGGGAAGCCTCCACGTTCGGGCGCATCGCCACGACCGATCGAACATGACACCCTCGACGTGTCGCATTGGAGACGCAGTTGAGCCATCGCGAACCGGCTGCGAGAGACGGGTCAGGACATCGCCCGAACCGTAGAGCATTCCCACCGTGCCGCCAACCGTCCGGTCGGGGCGATGTCGGAATGGGTGGATTTCGGCGATCCGGCCGAGCGTGTCGAGAGGCGGGTGAAAACACCGTCCCCTTCGGGGGGTCACTCCCCGGCCCTTCGGGCCTAGGGGAGTGTACCTGGGAAAAATGCTTCGCGCCAATAGATTTCAAAGCGTGCTGTTCACACGCTATGGAGAGCGTTCGTCGGAACGCTTCGCGCAGCGCGGCAATGACCGCTCGGGTGTGGTCTCCGATCGCACTCGAGGAGCGAATGAAATCGCGTGTGGGGGCGGTCGGATCATCCGGTGTCGGGACCGCTCTGTCGCGTAATTATGGGGCGGCTCGACACGCTGCCTTTTGCGCTCAAGAAGCCACTCTGAGGGTTGTCGCATACCGATTCGCGAAGCCCCTTGACCTCCACCCTCGCTATCGCATGCGTGCTGGGGTCGTCGAGGGTGGCGAAGGCGCTGTGTGCCCGACTCGCGTACGTCGTTGTGTGTTGCGGAAGTCGCCCGGGTGCAGGCCTTGCCGGACCGGTGACACGAGGTCCGGTTGATCTGAGCGAGCGCGCCTGCACCATCCGGCCGGGACACGAGTGCGCCGCATCGGCGGAGTGTCACGCACCGGTCGTGAGCAGCCCCCGAGCGAAGTTATCCACAGATCACGTTGAGCGCGATCACCCGACTCTGCCAGTGTGCGCATCCAACACGCCCGACCACTGTCGGAGACGGGCGCAAGTCAACCGGAAAAGGGAGGGGCGATGGCACAGCGAGATCCGCTCAAGGACATCCTGATCGAACTGTTCGGCCCCGACCCCGGCACCCGCAACAAACGCAACGCTCAGTCGGCACCCGAGTCTGTCGTCCGCGCGTACCGGACCTTCGCCCCGATCGCGGTCGCCTCCGCGGCCCTCGCGTTCTACGCACCCCAACTCGCAGACACAGCGCTCACAGACACTGTCGATCAAGCCGGTCAGTTCATCACGACGGTTCACGGCTACCGCTGGCCGCTCGCCGTCCTCGCCTCCGCGTGGAGCATGCTCGACATTCTCCGCTGGCACGGCCACCGACAGCGCCGTGCGCTCGAATCGCAGCTACGGCAGACAACCCGGCACCTGCCAGTGAAGGTTACCGTCGCGTTCCCACCCGGAATCTGTTCGCTGCGCAGCGCCAAGATCCGACTCCCCAGGGGTGCGATCATCCGCCCCAAGGAGATGGACGAATTCACCACCGCCGTCCGCGGAGCGGCCGGCCGCACCGGCACGTGCACCTACACCGTTCGCCATCATGCGCACCGCGACCTGATCTTGATCGCCCGCACACCCGTCGAACCAGACACCCGCTCACCACGCCACAAGGCCCTACAAACCGCGTTGTCCGCCGGCACTATCTTCAAAGAACCCGCCGTCACGGTCGCCTCCCGCGACGAGGACGGAGTCGAGACCGGCTACAAGATCACGTTCACCCCCTCGCTGAACAGCGGCGCCCGCGGCTTCCAGACCAAGGTCGACGAAGCCCTCGCCGCGCTCGCCGGCCACCACGAATCCGGCCGCACCTGGGCCACCGAATGGACCCCCTCCGAGGGATACCTGGTGATGTACCTGCGGGCACCGCTGCCCATCCGCGTCGACCACCCCCTCGCCTTGGTCGACGAGAACCTCCGCCACCTGCCCTACGCCACCGGCGCAGCGAACCTGAGCCTGTACTGGGATGTCTCGACCAAATCGAACAAACCGCACTGCCTGATCGTCGGCCCCACCGGCGGCGGCAAGACCTCGGTAATCCGCACCCTGCTCACCGAGGCCTCGCGCCGCGGAATCCCCTTCCTCGGAGTCGACCCGAAGATGATCGAACTCGACGGACTCGAGGGCTACCCCGGATGCGCGGCCATCGTCTACGACGCCGTCCGCTCCGCGATGCTCGTACGCGCCCTGCACGCGGAAATGATGGCCCGCAACCACTACGTGCACGTGAAGAAGATCGAACCCTCGCAACTGCCGCTGCTGATCGCCGTCCTCGACGAGTTCTTCATCCTCTCCGGAAAATGGCAGCGCCTGGCCAAAGACGAGGACGAGGAGATCCGCGCGCAGATCAAACAACTCGACCCGCTGGGGGCGTGGGCCGACCTCGCGGTCCTGGCCCGCTCGGCCGGCATCCGCCTGCTGCTCGGGGTGCAACGCCCGGACGCCTCCTTGTTCGGGTCGAGCTCGGGCAATGCCCGAGACAACTTCGGCACCCGGATCTCGCTCGGCAACCTGTCGCAGGACGGCGCGCTGATGATGTGGGGCGATGCCCACGTCGGCCGCGAAGTGGACACCTCCATCCCCGGCCGCGGGGTGGTCACCGCCCTCGACGGTTCCCCGGTGGATGCGCAGATGTGGTGGACCCCGAATGTCGATCCGCACCCCAACAAATGGAACCAACTCTCGAAGGAGGAGAAGGCGATCGTGCACGGCCTGACACCGACCGAGTCGCCCACGTTCGAGTTCTTCTCCACGGAGCTGCGGGAATTCGTCGAATCCGAGCGCGTGCTGGCCAGGCGGGCACGCGAGTACGGCGACGCCCCGGAACCGTCCGTCCTCACCGACTTCGCCACCGACCACGACACGGTCGGCGCCGACGATTTCGCCGACGCCATCCCGGCCTCGGCGGTCACCGAGGGAATGGTCATCCTGCTCGACGACGACAACGGCGACCAGGTGCCCGTCACCGTCGACACGGTCACGGTCATGCGGGACAAGGACACCGGCGACGTCCTCGAAACCGTCCTGTCCATCAACACCGGCGGACGGGTGAAAACCACCGTCCACTTCGACGCCACCGAGGTCGTGATGCTCCCCGAACCCGACACCGTCCTCACCACCGCGTGAGACCCACGCCCCTGGCAGCACAAGGACCCCCAAGC
>NZ_JAAOQS010000148.1:0-19571 GCF_011603105.1 Rhodococcus sp. A14
GGCCGCCCCAGTGGCACCGCCGGTCGAGGCCGCCCCAGTGGCACCGCCGGTCGAGGCCGCCCCAGTGGCACCGCCGGTCGAGGCCGCCCCGGTCGCACCGCCGGTCGAGGCCGCCCCAGTGGCACCGCCGGTCGAGGCCGCCCCAGTGGCACCGCCGGTCGAGGCCGCCCCAGTGGCACCGCCGGTCGAGGCCGCCCCAGTGGCACCGCCGGTCGAGGCCGCCCCAGTGGCACCGCCGGTCGAGGCCGCCCCAGTGGCACCGATGCCCGATTCTCCGCACAGCGCACCCGATCCAGCTGACGTCGGCGGTACCGGCGCGGATCCCGGCACCTACACGGACCCCGGGACGTCGTATACCGATCCGGGCACGACGTACGCCGATCCGGGCACGACCTACGCCGATCCGGGAACTAGCAGTGGCTACGCCGATGCGGGCACTAGCGGTGGCTACACCGATCCAGCTGACGTCGGCGGATACGGTGCGGATCCCGGAACACCCACGGATTCTGGAACGAGTAGCGGCTACACCGATCTCGGACTCACCGAGAGCGGCACCACAGGATAGATCGAGAGAGGAACCTGCGAATCATGTGACGTGAAATGCGCCCCGCCCCGTGACCGGAGCGGGGCGCATTCCGCGTGGTACTGGCGTCGCGTCTTCGTACATGCCACGACGGTGGGCGGGCCAAATTCGAAGCCTGCCGGGTTGTTCGAGCCAGGACGGGATGTTAGCGAGCCTGCGAATTTCTCTCATTTGTGGTCCGGACGGCGCAGGGTTGGAGTAGTTGCCCATCCGGCGGCGATGAGCCACCGCTGAACCGGCTCGGATAAGCCTTCGGCCGCGGCGGATTCAGCGAGTGCACCGGCCAGGATGGGACCGTCGCCGCACACGGCGCACGCGATATCGAATGCCGGTTGGTCGGGTTCGCAATGGCGGCAATGGCTCCGACAAATTAGGGACTCGGAACGCTGTGGGTCCGGATGAAGCCAGATGACGGCGAGATCGGCGCGTTGATGGGAGGCCTCGGCCCGAGTGGTCGGCTCGTGCCCGCACGTGGGGCAAGATCGTGAAGTCCGCGCGATTGCGGCAGTTTCGGGGACCTCGGGGATCCGACGCGTGGTCCCGTTTCGAGCTCGCTGGTCTAGGTGCCCGTACACCGTGGTACGGGGCACTTTCAGCATGCCCGCAATCTGTGCGACGGTGTGATCGCCTGCGTCGTACAGGTGTTGAGCGAGTTCGATCTGATCCTGGCTCAGTTTCGATGGCCGGCCGCCCTTCCGGCCGCGGGCCCGGGCGGCTGCCAGTCCGTCGCGGGTGTTGGCAACGATCAGCTCGCGCTGGAATTCGGCGAGGACCGACAGCATGCCGAACATGGCGCGGCCTTCGGCGAGTCCGATGCCGCGTTCGCGCAGGTCGGCGCCGAGCGTGATCAGGTGCAGCATGGACCGTCCGAGCCGGTCGAGTCGGGTGATCACCAGGACGTCGTCCTCGCGTAGCCGCGTCAGCACCAGATCGAGTTGCGGTCTGCGACACCTTTCGCCCCACCGGCGTGGTCGACGTGGATGTTCTCGGCGGCCACACCGGCGCGGCGCGGCGCATCGATCTGGTGGTCGGGGTTCTGGTCTGCGCTGGAGACCCGCGCGTAGCCGCGCAGCATGTGTCGACAATACGGGCGGTCAGGGTTTTTCGACATAGTTTGTCGACACGGGTTTTCGACGCCTCCGACCTGGCGCATGTGCCGGTCAGAGCGCGTGACCAATAAGGATCGATTTTCGACACCGGTCGTCTTTTGCAGGGTCAGTGGGCTGGCGGGGGTGCCGAGCTCGGTCCGTCGGCGCCGGCCCGGTGGTCTCGCTGCAGTGCGGGGACGGTGTCGGCGGGGGCGGGTGCGGCGAGGTAGGAGCCCTGCGCCTGGTCGCAGCCGCAGGCGTGGAGGGTGTCGAGTTGGGTCCTGGTTTCCACCCCGTTACCGATGACGGTGGCGCCGTAGGCGCGGGCGATGGTGACGAAGGCGGTGACGACGGCCTCGGGGCGTGGCCCGGGGAGGGCGGTGATGTAGGACCTGTCGATCTTGAGGGAGTCGAATATCGGGTACCGGATGAGATACCCGAGTGGGCCGTGTCCGGTGCCGAGGTGATCGAGCAGCAGTACGACCCCCAACTCGTGCAGCGCGGTCAGGGTGTCGACGGTGCGGGCGGTCACCGACGCCGACGCGGTCTCGCTGATCTCGAGGCCCAAACGGTGCGCGGGCAGCCCGGTGTCGGTGAGGATGTCGGCGACCTGGTCGGCGAAGACGGGGTCGCGCAGTTGCACGGTACTGACATTGACGTGGACACGGACGTCGGTCCCGGTGGGCGCCGGCCGGGCGGCGGCCTGCCGGCAGGCGGTGCGCAGCCCCCAGGAGCCGACGGGACCGATCAGGCCGGTGCGTTCGGCGACGGCGACGAACTCGGTGCGGCTGATGTTCCCGAGGGTGGGGTGCGCCCACCCGACCAGCGCCTCGACCGCGACGACGGCGCCGCGTCGTAGGTCGACGATCGGTTGGTAGAGCAGGGTCAGCTCGTCGCGGTCGAGCGCGGTGCGTAGGTCGGTGGACATCTGCAGCACCCGGTCGGCGTCGTGGCTGTCGCCCTCGCCCGGGTGGTAGAGCGCGTGACCGCCGGCGCCGGCGGTCTTGGCCCGATACATCGCCAGGTCGGCCCGCCGGATCAGTTCCTCGGCGGTGCAGGTCTCGTCGGAGACGGCGATGCCGATGCTCGCGCGCAGCGGCACCGAGGTTCCGGTCGAGTGGTCCGGGATGCGCAGCGCGGTGGTGATCTGGGCGGCCAGGGTGGTGACGGTGTCCGCGGTGCCGATGTCCTCGCAGACGATGACGAATTCGTCGCCGCCGAGGCGGGCGACGGTGTCGGCGGGGCGGACCGCCCCGGCCAGGCGCCGCCCGAGTCGTTGCAAGACGGCGTCTCCGTGGGCGTGCCCGAGGCTGTCGTTGACGATCTTGAAGTCGTCCAGATCGACCAGCAGTAACGCCAGCAGGGTGCGATCGCGGTGGGCGGTGTGCAGGGCGGCGGTGATCCGCCGGTACGCCGCGGTGCGGTTCGGCAGTCCGGTGAGCGGATCGTGCAGACTCTGATGCAATACCCGGGTTTCGGCGTCGATCCGGCCGATCGCGGCGGACAGCACCGCGGCGACCGCCCGCAGGAACCCGACATCGCGGTCGGTGTAGTCGCGGGGCCGGGCGCCGTGCACGGTGAGCACCCCCCACGGGGCGCCGTCGCCGATCGGCACGCTGATGCCGCTACGCAGCCCGCGCCCGGCCATCGTGGTGGTGGCGAACCGGGTCTCCTGCTCCCGGTTCGGGCAGACCACCACCTCACCGGTGGCCAGGGCGTATCCCGGCTGGGACGCCGGCCCGGCGGCGAAGGCGTGCGGGGTCGGGGGTTGTCCGCGGTAGGCGACGACGTCGAGCGCGTCGCCGGTGTCGGTGAGCCGGGCGATCGAGGCGCACTGCACCCCGATCAGGGTGGCGGCCGCACCGGCGGCGGCGGGCAGCAGGGTGTCGAGGTCGGCGTCGACGGCGAGCTGGCCGAGTTCGGCCAGGGCGTGTTGTTCGCGGGCGCGGTGCGCGGTCGACTCGAGTGCCTTCCGGAATCGGTGATCCTGGGTGCGGCGGTGGCGGCGGTCGCGCGCGATGATGGCGATCACCGCCGGACCGGCCTCCCCGGCGCGCACGGTGAAGATTGAGACGGACACCGGGATCGGTGCCCCGGTGCCGAAGTGTCGCAGCTCGCTGATTCCCTCCCAGTGTCCGTCGCTGGTCAGGGCGGCCTCCACCGCGGGGGTCTGAGCCAGGCCGACGTCGGTGAGGAATTCGGCGGTGGTCCGGGCGCGGGCGTCGGCGGCGTCGCGCAGGCCCACCAGCCGGATTCCCGCCGGGTTGAGAAACAGGATGCGGCCGGAGACGAAGTCCGACATCATCACCAGGTCCGTGGCCCGCTCGACCACCGACCGCCAAAGGTCGGGATCGGCCGAGTCGAACCGCATTGCATGCCCTTCCGTGGCGTGATGCTCATCTGCCGGCCCGAGTCCGGGACCGATGGTCAGGTCGTCGGATGCGACCGCGCGTCTCGACCCGCGGCGCGGGGTGTCGCCGCCGCGATAGACAGATCCGTGACGAGCCCGAGGAAGGCACGTGCGTAGGGGGAGTCGGCGGTGGCGTCGGCGACGGCCGACCAGTCGACCCGATCGCCCAGGACCCGGGCGAGCTGCACCATCGGCACGAAGTCGCACCGATGCGTGCCGAGTTCGTGAAGTTTGTCGATCATCAGGTCGGTGGCAGCGATCACCGGAGCCGCGGCGCTACCGATCTGTACCGGTGAGGCCCGGTCCAGCAGGTGCTCGGTGACCTCGACAGCGTTCGGACGACGAAACACTAACTCGACCGGGGTGTCGCCGTCATAGACCGTGTTCAGCCGGTCCTCGCGCTCACCGGCGGCACGCATTCCGGCGGTGGCCAACGCCTCGGCTGCCCGCTGCGCATCCTCGCGCGTGAGGACGATGACCAGGTCCTGCTCGGCGGGTGGCCCGCCGAGCAGGTAGGCGGCGCATTCGCCGGCCACGGCGAACCGGATCCCATTGGCCGAGAGGAGCTTCACAACCCGCACCAGGGTTCGCTGTAGCTCCTCCTCCCGAGCATCCGTCGCCCGGGGGTCGGGGAACTCGCTCGACCGCGGTGGATGCCGGTGGGGTTGCTGTTCGGTGACCATGGAGCGGGCTTACCCGATCCCGATGCGATAAACCCTCCCCCTCCCAGCACGAGCCGCAGGCGCGGCACCGACGGCCGAGGTCTCGCTCGACCTACCGACGGCCGGACGCAACGACCCCACGGCGCGCGGCCGGCAGGCCCGTGATCGTGCCCGGACTGCGCAGCCGACCGGTCTCCGCCCGGCATCGGTTCACGCGGGAGGGGGCGGCGCCGCCGCCAGCGGCGTTCCCGGACACGACCGGCTAGGGCAGGATCCTCGACCGTGCTGTGCGCGATCCACAAGCGACATCGCAGTCATCCTTGTAAGACGTTGCGCCGCGTGCCGCGGCGGCCGAGGCGGAAGGGTGGCGAACGTCCCCGGATGCTGACACCGGGAAGTCACGGGACATGCCACCAGGAAGTAGCAGTGGCATCGGCCGCCGCGTCTGCGTCGTGGATCTCGGTGAAAGTGACCTGTCCACCACGCAGTATCCACCCTTGGATCGCCCCGTCGTCTACATGAAAGACGGCTGGGGACGGACTGAAGATATCGGCCGTTTCTGACGCACTGATCCGTGAGACACATCAATCGCGGCGGCGGTGGAGCCAGCGAGAGATTCGAGTGGCCTGGCTGGTCTGCGCGGTGATGGCGTTCAATCTCACCCGCGCCGCCGGCACCCTTACCGGCGATCCGCGGTTGGCGAAGGCGACCACCGGCACCATCCGGCGCACCATCGTCTCGGTCCCGGCTCGCATCGCGTCCTCAGCGAGACGGTTGACGCTGCACCTCCCGCAGGGCTGGCCGTGGGAAACAGCGTGGAATGCCCTGTTCGACAATACCTTCTGCCGCAATCACCCCATCATCGTCTAACAGCTGCGACGCCTGCCCGACCTCGACGCGAAAGAGCCAGTGGAACAACCCGACACGAGAGGTCGGACGATCACCCACGCCCGGAACCTACTCACTGGCGCACAACGAAACTCAGCACGCGCACATCAGTCGATCGGTGAATTCAGGCTTAGGCCCGCGTGGGGCCGATCATCTCGACATGGCGGGACCAGATGTCTGAAGCGAGCTTTCAGTCGGTGGTGGAGTTTCCTCGCTGGTGCGGTGCCTCAGTAATGACCGTTTTCCGGTCAAGTTCTCTGAGGTGGTGTGCGACGTCGCGCACAGCTTCAAGGTCTCATGGAGGGCGCTGCCGATCCGCACGAGGTGCTGCGCGTGATGGGCCCGAGCCAGGTGCAGATCCACCTGGTCAACGAGGTCCAGGAGGTGTACCGGAGCCAAGGGTGTGTCGATCCACGACAAGCACATCGAGGTCATAGTGCGCCAGATGCTGCGTCGCGTGACGATCATCGACTCGGGTGCGACGGAGTTCCTGCCCGGTTCGTTGGTCGAGCGTAGCGAGTTCGAGTCCGCGAACCGTCGCGTCGTCGCCGAGGGCGCGGCGAGCCCGGGTCGGGTCGTCCGGTGCTCAGCGGCTGTCGGCGGCGTCGTTCCAGGAGACCACTCGGGTGCTGACCGACGCGGCGATCAACTGCCGCTCGGACAAGCGGCTGATCGGTCTCGAGGAGAACGTGATCATCGGCAAGCTGATCCCGGCCGGCACCGGCATCAACCGGTACCGGAACATCCGGGTGCAGCCGACCGAGGAGGCGCGCCGCGGCGTACGCCGTGCCGTCCTACGACGACCAGTACAGCCCGGAAGGCTTCGGCGAGGGCACTGGTGCTGCGGTTACGCTGGACGACTACGGATGCGGTTCCGACTACCGCTGGTCGCGTCCGACGAATCGGCCCCCGCTCCGCAAGGGATCGGGGGCCGTTCGCGTCATCCGGCGTGTCGGTTCGGTCAGGTGAGCACAGCGGCGGGTGCGCCGCCCGGTGCGCCGGTGACTGCATACACGGCACCGTCGGCGTAGTCGGTGACGTACAGCGTTCCGGCGGTGTCGGGGTCGACGAGCAGGAATCGGTAGGGTCCGTACGTCCCGGAGGGCGAGCCGTCGGGGTCGGTGACGAAGGTCCCGAGGACGGCGTATGTCGAGGTGTCGATCACCGAGACGGTCCGGCCGTCCGCGCCGGAGACGTACAGTAGATCGCCGTCGGCGCTGATCGCCACGTCGTGTGCTCCCTCGGGCAGCCGGACCGTCGCGAGCTGGGTCCCGTAGGTGGTACTGGTCCGGTCGACGTCGATCACCGTGACGACCTCGTATCCGCCCGTCACGCGCCAGGTCCGTCCTGTGCGGTCGACGATGAACTGTCCGTTGGAGTAGCCGCCGGTGGCGAGTTCCACCGTGCTGACGTGGTACGTGGCATAGGCTCGGGTGCCGTCCGCGTTGACGGCGACACTGCTGGTGACATCGGTGAACTCGCTGCTCGAGCGGGTGAGGTCCCACACAGGCCCGACGGTGACCTCCGCCGTCCTGGTCATGGATGCGGTGTCGATCACGGTAACGGACGCGCCGCTCGTGCCGTACAGGTGACGGCCGTCCCCGCTGACGGCCAGATCGGTGAAGTATCCGAGGGGCTGAGAAGTGATCACGTCGTTCGTTGCGGTGTCGATGACAGACACGGTGCCGTCCTCACCGCTGGCGTAGAGGCGCGTCCCGTCGGGGCTGACGGCCAACTCCTGCGCCAGGGAATAGCCCTGGAAGTCGGGGGAGGTGGGCAGCCAGATCGTGTCGACGACGGTGTCGGTGGTCGTGTCGATCACCGAGATGGTGCCGGTATAGGGGCTGTTGACGTACACCCGGTCGATCGCCGGGGCGGCCGCGATGTTCGACGACGCCCAGTCGACCGCGATCGGCGCCCCGACGACCGTGTTGGTGTCGCGGTCGACGACCTGCACGAAGCCGTCCTCACTCACGACGTACAGCCGGTCGCCGACGAGAACCGCGCCGGTCGGGCTGCCTCCCGCCGGGATCGATGTCGAGTCGACCTCGAGTACATCCGGAACCTGCGTCGGTGAGACGGAAACGTTGACAACGATGTTCGTCACCGTGTGGCCGTCTGCGAGGGCGATGGTGAAGTGGTCGGCGTCCTCTCCCGGCGTTTGCAGGGCGAGGTCGCGGGCGGCGACGGTCGGGGTGTAGGTGAAGGTCGAGCCGTCGGAGGTGACCGATCCGGACCCGGGCGCAGCGTTCGTGAAGGTCACCGGGTCGCCATCCGGGTCTCTGGGGTCGACGAGGGTGACGACGACCGCGCCGTCGGACGCCCGAGGTGCGCCGGCCGTCCAGCTCGCTTCGGGCGCGGAGTTCACGTGGGTGAGCGTCAAGGCCCGGACCCGCCCGTCGGTCGCGTCGGTGAGGAGCATCCGGGAACCGTCGGCACTCAGCGCGATGGAGTGGTCGCCGGACTCGGCGGGCGAGTCGATGGAGAGGGTGGACACGACGGTGTTGGTGCGCGTGTCGATGACGGTCAGCCTGTCCGGATTGGAGACGACATAGGCTGCGCTTCCGTCGGGGGTGACGCGCACGGCGGTCGGCTGGGAACCGACGGCGACGGTGGCGACGACGGTGTTGGTGGCGGTGTCGATGACCGAGGCGGTGTTGTTGGCGCGGTTGGTGACGTACACGCGGGTGCCGGTGGGTGTGTCGGCGACGGCGACGGCGCTGGGTGTGGTGCCGGTCTTGACGGTGGCGACGACCGTGTTGGTGGCGGTGTCGATCACCGAGACGGTGTTGCTGCTGCGGTTGGTGACGTACGCGCGGGTGCCAGCGGGGTTGACGGCGACGGCGTTGGGTGTGATGCCGGTCTTGACGGTGGCGACGACCGTGTTGGTGGCGGTGTCGATCACCGAGACGGTGCCGCTGCCGCTGTTGGTGACGTACGCGCGGGTGCCGGCAGGGTTGACGGCGACGGCGCTGGGTGTGATGCCGGTCTTGACGGTGGCGACGACCGTGTTGGTGGCGGTGTTGATCACCGAGACGGTGCCGCTGCCGCTGTTGGTGACGTACACCCGGGTCCCGGTGGGGTTGGCCGCGACGCCGGTCGGCGAGGTGCCGACGGGTACCGAGCCGATGACGGCGTTGCCTGCGTCGAGCACGGATACGCTCTTCGAACCCTGGTTTGCCACATAGGTTCTGGTGCCGGCGAACACCGCACCGGACGGGTTGGACCCGACAGTGGTGGACTGCGCGACCTGCATCTGTGCCGCAGACACCGGCACCTGCACGGTCACCGGGTTGCTGGACTGCCCGGAGGTCACGGTGACGGTGAACGAGTCGTAATCGGCGCTCGGGTCCAGCGCGGCCGCCTGGCGCGCCACCTGGGTTGGGGTGTAGGTGAAGCCGCCGGTCGCGTCGACGGTGACCGTTCCGCGGCTCGGCGGTCCGGCGACCGTGTAACCGAGTTGGGTTCCGGACGCATTGATCGAGCCGAGTACCGAACCGGTGCTGCGGTCGGGCACACCGACGATCGGCCCGGCAGTGGATGCAGAGGTCGTGCCGGTGGATGCGGTGCTCGCGGCGGCGAACGATTCGATCGGCTCGCTGGTCGTGGCGGGGGCGGCAGCCAGCGCTCGGCTCGCGTCGGCGGTGATGGCTTTCTCCTGTCGACGGCACCATGCCGCGGCCAGCGCCCAGAACGTCGGCGACTCGATCGGTACGTTTGGGTCATTCGACAGGAACGGACGTAGCCCGAGGGCTCCGAGCACCTTCGACACGACGCTGGATGCGACGTCCACCGCCGGGGCGGGGAGAGACGGGGCCAATGCCTGCGTCCCGACGTGCGGTGCATCGGCACGGGTGTCGGATACCTGGCGTGTCGGGGCTGTCGTCCCGTCGATCGTGGTGATCGCGGGAGCCGTCGCCGTCGCCGGAACTGCGTCCGGAATCGCTGCCGGCGCGGCCGGGGCGGGTCCGCGCGCTGCCGGGTCCTCCGCCGTGGCGGGCGGGCCGAGTGCCGTGCCGAAGCTGCCCGTCACCGGGGTGGTCGGGGGGTTCGGCGCAATGGCGCTTCCCGCAGGTGCGCGGTCGTGACCCTGTGCGGGTGCCGATGACGCGGACGAATCCGATGGCTCGGTGACTGCTCGTGCCGGAGGCCGGTCGTCCGGCGCGATCGTGACACCGGACTCGTCGATCGTGGCCGGTGCCTGGGTGTCAGAACTCGATCCGACCTGCTCGGACCCGTCTGCTGTCGTGCCCGAATCCGGCATGCCGCCGCCGTTCGCCGTCGACGAGCTGTCGGGTGTCGTGGGGTCGGGTGCCTTGTCGGTGTCGGGGGTCGTCGCGCCGGACCCGTTCATGTCGTCGTTCGAGGTGGCGGACGTGGATTCGGTGCCCGTGGTGGATTGGGTATCGGTGCCGGAGGTGGATTGTGAATCCGTGCCGGACGTGGATTGTGAATCCGTGCCGGACGTGGATTGTGAATCCGTGCCGGACGTGGATTGTGAATCCGTGCCGGACGTGGATTGTGAATCCGTGCCGGACGTGGATTGTGAATCCGTGTTCGAGTCGCCTGTCGTGGACGATCCGGATCTGCCGCTCGACGAGTCCGAGTCGGTACGCGATGTGCCGGATGACGTCCGGTCCGACGAAGTCCCGTCCGTGGATCGGTCCGTGGATCTCCCGTCGGACGATGTCTGGTCGGACGAGTTGGAACTCGACGACGTGGACGAGTCACCGACGGACGGTGCTGCCACCGCCATGCCGGCCGGCGCGACCGCAAGCCCTATGCCCAGTGCCACCGCCAGCTCGCCGAGGTGCTTGAGATGCTGGTCGTTATTCATGAGTTACTCCTCCATGAGGACGCTTCGAACTGGAGTCCGGACGCACCATCCGGGGGCTGGGCTGGCTTATCGGCCCGGCTGGCGGGGTATGTCCGACGAGAGTTGCCCGTACGTTGTGGGGGGCGGGAGTCGTTCGTGGAGCCATGGTTTGAGGCTAGGGCTGCGCTCGTCGCTATCGCATCGGGCAATGGTTGTATTCGCCCCACGCGCACCGGCCGCAATGGGTATTTCGACCCACTGGCGCGCTCGATCCGGAAGCGAGGCGTGTCGCGCGCCTGGCCTTCACCTCGTCGACCGGCAAGCTGACGGATATGGTCACGGAAAGCGATTGGGTGCATTTGCGAGTCTTGTCGGCGAGGAAGGTGGCGAGTTCGTCGCTCTTCCGTCGCAGGCGGCGACGCGGGTTTCCCATTCGAAGTGATCTGGGGCGGCCCAGTTGATGGTGGCGCGGCTGACGTGGCCGATGAGACAGACTTCAACCATGAAAAGGACTCGTGCATTTCTTCGGTAGACATCACGATGCGGGGGGCGCCTGGGTCGTAACGCTCATGCCGTGTGCGTCACCCGCGAGCAGCTGTTCTTCCGGGACCGATACAGCGTCAACCGGTTTCGGCCCTCGATGCTTGCCGAGGGCGTCGCCGCCATGTTCCCGACGATGCCGTCGCTTCGTGCTCAACCGGAACGTCGGATGCCGCCGCTCCAACTACTCGAAACGCCGTGGCCCGCGATGGCAACTTCACCGCACCCGCCCCGAACCTCGCCACCACCCGGGTGTTCGCGCGCTCGATCACCATCGTGTTCCATGGCGTGGGTTGAGGTCACGGCTTCCAGTACCGGGGACGCTGACGATCGACGCGCTCGGTGTCGTGCGGCTGAACGGTCCTTTCGCGGGAAGCGCAGGCACCCGGGCAGTGGCATCGAGAACTCAGCCTCCTCACTGAGTTTCGATAAGCCCGGGCCGGGTCAGTTGTCGGTGTTGAGCAGGTCGGCGAGGTTGTCCAGGCTGGCCCGCATGGTGCGGGAGTAGGCCTTGGTCACGATGGGGTCGGCGAGCTTGCCGAAGACCCCTCCGAGACCGCTTTCGCTGTCGACCCGATAGGTGAACAGGGTGCCGCCGTCGACCTCCTCGAGCTTGGTGGTCGCGGTGAAGCCGAACTTGCCCTCCACCGATTTGGAGGTGCCCACCTTCGCCGGCTGATACTCGGTGAATTCGGTCATCCAGTCGAACCGCTTACCCAGTATTCGGGTCACCCCGTGCCATCGGGTGCCGACCCCGATCGGATTGTCGGTGACCTGGTCGCATTCGACTATCGACGATTCCCAGGTCGGCCAGTTCTCCGGAGTGGTGATGAAGTCCCACACCTCGGAGGCGGGGCGGGAAATGACGACGGACTGCTCGACGACCGGCATGGCACTCAATTCCTTGGGTTGGAAAAATGGGTGTGAACTGCACCTTGCAAGCTTTCCCCCGCCGGTGTTGCGGAGGGGAAGACCTGGGTGGCACTCGGTGATCGGTTGGGGACTACCCGGTTTGCTTTTGCCGAAACGTCGGTGACCTCCGCGGCCATGGATGACCACACTGGTTCCCCTGCCCCGATCACCGCGAAAGATTCAGGTAAGAACTAGGACGAGCTGGCGAACTCTCGTGCCGATACAGCCCACCGCCCCTTGATGAGAAGGAACTCGTTGCTGTCGAGAAGCCTTCGTAGCGTCGGCTGCCTGGCAACGGCGTTATTCCACGCCACCTCAGCCAAGTACTCGGAATTCATTCCCGAATTTTCTTCATCATCGTACAGTTCGTATTCCATATAGCCCGCCAGGGTTCTCGACCATTTTGCCTGTAGCGCGAGAAATAGGTCTTTTCTGTGCTCGAAGATGGTGGTGACTTCAGGAACTTCCTCAAATGGCAGTGATGTTTGCCCTGTGCGGTGGGCATAATCGAGAACTGCGTCGATTGCGCGGTTCCGTCGGTGAAAGTCGTCCCATCCCATGATGATCTCCTAACCGGTCTGTGAAAATGGTTGGTGTACAGCGAGCGTGCTGAGCGCGGGGCACCTTGTTCGGTGCGAGGAGTCGCCAGTTGCCGGGTTGTCGATTTCCGCGGACATCGGTTCTGCGTCGGACACGTGCATCTCGACGGCGATCTGACCGTTCACGGCCAGACGCGACCGCTCACCGTCCACGCCCGTGTTGTCGCCACGGATAACACCGCGACTGTTCACCGTCGAAGTCCTCCTCCCCTCTGCGGCTACTGCGGAGCGCGATGCGACTGGCTCCGTATGGCGTTGGGATCTAGACAGGGAAGGAGTCACCGAACAGCGGCCCATTCGTCTGCCGGGGCCACCAACGGCCTT
Source organism: Rhodococcus sp. A14 (assembly GCF_011603105.1). NCBI lineage: Bacteria > Bacillati > Actinomycetota > Actinomycetes > Mycobacteriales > Nocardiaceae > Rhodococcus > Rhodococcus sp. A14. The sequence continues at coordinate 12,823 of NZ_JAAOQS010000148.1, forward strand.
CGGTGTCAACCCGGGCTCCTGATGCCTGCGCGTAGCTGTAGAGCTGCCGCATCGGCCAGTCCATTACGTCAAGGAGGGCTGCGAGGTGGTGCGTGGAGATTCCCTCGTTCGCCGCGACCGCGCGGGCGATGCGTGCTCTTGTGACGGCGCTGCTCAGCGTCGTGTCATAGTGACCGCCCGGTGCGCCGTTCTGGGTGATTCTGACGTCTTCGGTGCTGCTCATCGTCTTGGTTCCTCTCCCCGCAACGTCCCGACGTGGGACTGATGGTGTCTCAAAACGCTTTCCGTAGGGAACGCTCTGCAAGCTCGTAGGGTCTCCCTACGATTGGTCCTGTTGTCCCCACGCGCTGGTCGGCTACATCGGCCGGGTCCTCAGCGTGTTCTCGGTTCGATGGGCACTCGCTTCGATGTTCGGCAGCAGGCGAGGTCCGGACTCCTGATCCCGCTCGGCTAGTCGTGCCAGTCGAACGAGATCCCCGTGCAGGGCGTTGCCGCGGTCGTGGTGGGCCGGAACGGTCAGCGAAATCATCCGGTCGAACCAGCGCGGCAGGCTCAGGACGCGAAAGGACTGTTCGATTCGGGTTCCGGTTCCATCCGAGTCGAGGATGAACCGCCACTCGGTGCTGTCTCCGTAGATTCCGCCGTGCGTGATCCATACCATCTCGTGCGGTGCGTCGAGCTCGGTGAAGGTGCACGATCTGCTCCACCGCATGAGTCCGGACTTGCTGCTGCCGCGGAATCGCTCGCCGACCCCGGGTGCTGTTGCGCCATCGAGCCAGCGCGCTCGCCGGCACTCATGGCTCCACTCGCCGACCCGGGTGACGTCGGCCAGCACGGACCACACCGTGGTCGGGCACGCGGTCGATGTCGTTTCGCTACGGCCACGCAGCTGCGCGCGCAGCGGTGAGAACTGCGGTGTCCGCCAGCGCCGGAACGCCCCTGCGCGGTAGCGCCGGATCATCACGTTGAGCATGAGCCAGCGTGGTATCGGCGGCACGAGTTCGGTGATGGCCAGTGCGTCGTCGGGTTCGGCTGAGTCGATAATGAACAGTCCTTCGTCGAACAGTTCGATCGGCCCCTTTGGCTTGATGTTGTATTCCTCGTCCCAGTGCCGCCATTCGGTGTCGGTGATCGTGGCCGACACGGCCGGCATCATCTCGCGCTCCTCACGCGCGAGGTGGGGCAGCAAGGATTCGCTCAACACGTCCACGGCAGCCACCACCTCGCCCCGGGCGTCGGCCGAATCGCGGTAGCTAGTGGCAGCCCGTTCCAGTGCTTCCATTGCAGGAACGATCGATCGGTGGTCGTGGTCCATGTCATCCAGCAGCGCTCGGGCTCCGCGGTTTCGTGCCCGCACTAGTGGATAGAGGTGCTCGTCCTCGGACCGGTGGTGATTGCGGAGGAAGTTCATCATCCAGATGAGGTGCTCGGCGATCGCGACCCGCTGGGCATCGAAAGGATACGGTCGCTCGGTGAGCGCGCTTCGCGCGCGGGCGAGGTCACGGCGTAGGGCGGAGTGGACGATGCCCATCACACGGGTATCCGCCGGTCCGTCCGGGTCTGTGGCGGTGTTCACGACAATCACTCCTCTGGGGCGGTCGGGTGGCCGCACCGTGGTGTCGCCTCTGGGTTCGACGTCGACCGGGCTGCACCGGGTAACCGGAGGCGAGGTCGAGGGGTACTCCTGACAGCGAGGACCCGGACCGCGTCCAGGCGGGTGCGTACGGATCCGCGCCCGCATGAGAGGGTCGCCGTACAGGTGTCCGGCGAGAGTTGCCGTACGTTGTGGGGCGCGGGAGTCGTTCGTGGAGCCATGGTTTGAGGCTATGGCTCGCTCGTCGCCGTCGCATCGGGCAATGGTTGTACTCGTCCCACTCGTACCGGCCGCGATGGGTATTTCGACCCACTGGCGCGCTCGATCCGGAATCGAGAACAGGCGTGTCGCACGCCTGCCTTCACCTCGTCGACCGCCGAGCTGACGGATTTGGTCACGGAAATCGTTTGGGCGCGGCGGCCGGCCTCCCCGCCCTAATCTCCCGCTGCGCTATGCCGTGATACAGCCCGTCTGGACGCGCACCACAGCGACGGACCGACGTCAGTCCAGGCCGTGTTGGTAGGTGTAGGCGGTCGCGGCGGCGCGTGAGGTGACCCCGATCTTGGCGAAGATGTTGCTCAGGTGCCGGGCGACGGTCTTCCTGCTCAGCGACAGATGTTCTGCCACATCCTGGTTCGTCAGTCCGGCGGCGACGAGACGCAGCACCTCGACCTCACGGGCGCTGAGACCGTCCGGCGGCGGTGTCGGTGGTTGGGCACACCCGAGTAGTTCGTCGGTGTGCTGCAGGTCCGGCACCGCGCCCAGTCGGCTGAACACCGCACGGCAGGTCTCCCATTCGAGTCGTGCGGTGTCCTCGTCGCCGATCGCACGGCAGGCCAGTCCGATCAGCTGGTGGCTGCGTGCGGCCTCGTACGGCACGTCGAGGTCCGCCCAGATCTGCACGGCGGCTCGGAGATCGGGCAGCGCGCCGGCGGGGTCGCCGTCGGCAACCCGCACCGCACCCGCAATCTGTGCCGCCGCGGCCCGGACGGCCGGCGGGGCGCTGACCACCATGGCGGCAAGTTCCTCGGCGGCCGCGCGTGCGAGTTGCAGGTTCCCCGAGGCGATCGCGATTTCTGCCTGCGCCGGGAGCAGTTTCGCCCTCGCGAGACGGTCCGCGGGATGTTCGGCCAGTGCCCGCGCCAGACCGGCGGCGGCGGCGTCGGTGCGACCCTGCGCTGCCCGCAACAGTGCCATGCCGGGCTGCACGTCCCAGCCGTAGCCACCGGCGTGCCCGAACGCCTCCTCCGCGGCGGGAAGGTCACCGACCAGCCGCCGGATCTCACCGATCTCGTACCAGGCCTGGCCCGCGTCCATCGCGATGGTGCCGTTTTGCTCCGCGCAGGCCTGCCGCGCCTCGCGTTCGGCGTCGGTCCATTCTCCGTGCAGGCGCAGGATCCGGGATCGGTGCATCCGGCACGAACCGGACATCGCTGTGGCGCCGTGCTGCGTGCGCACCCACTTCTCGAATTCGGATGTCCACGCGCTGGCACGGCCGAAGTCCGACATGTACTCGCACACGTTGATCGAGCTGCAGTAGATCCACCAGGAGCTGGTGGCGTTCACCTCGCGGGCGACAACGGCGACCATCGCTTCGTCGAGCAGGGTCGTTCCACCGTCGATGTCACCGAGCGCGACGAGGACGCGGCCCGCCTGGTGCAGGCCGATGTTCATCGGATCGGGATCTGCAAAATGGGTGCCGATCGTGGTCGCGCGACGAGCCAGATCAAGGGATCCGTCCAGATTTCCGCGATGGAAGTGTGCCTCGGCCTCGGCGACGCACAGGTAGCCGTGCACGGCGCACTCGGGCTCCTGCTGCAGCAGGCGTTGGGCGCGGGCGAACCATCCCATGGCCGGCGGCAGGTCGCCGTGCATCATCAACACGATATGGATTCGGAACGCACACATGGCGGCGTCGCGATTGTCGCCTTTGCGCACGCGGTAGTTGTATAGCCGGGTGCGCGCCTCCACACTCTGTTCGCTCCTGCCGGTGAAGTGGGCGGACTCGGCGAGCGCCTCGAGATCGTCCGGATCGAGTGCCACTGATTCGTCCGCGTCGCTGAGTAACGCGTACGCCTCGTCCCACGCTTGGGCTCGGTACGCGGCCCGGCCGCGCTCGAGATCGTCGACCATGACGCTCGACGGCGTGCCGTGTGAGGGTCTCGCCTGTCGGGAAAGCTCGCCACCCGGCGAAGTGGTAGCGGCAGCGCCGGGCACGACCATCTCTTGCACGTTGAGCCCGCTCCTCCGTTCGACCTCTTGGAGTTCGGCCCCGAACTCGGCGGCAGTGGCGGGACGATCGGCGGGACTGCTGGCCATGGCCCGTTCGATGACATCGCACGCCTTCGGTGGAATACCCTCCCCGCGTATGTTCGGGATCGGCTGCGTGGTGATCCTCAGGAACTGCGCGACCAGTTGCTCGCCGCTCCGGCGTTCGAACGCGGCGTGACCTGTGATTGCGCAGAACAACGTCGCGCCCAGGCCGTAGACGTCCGTCGCCGGCGTGGACGGCTCGCCCTGGAGCACCTCTGGGGCAGTGAATGCCGGCGAGCCCGATACCGTGCCGACGGACGTCTCGAAGCCTCCGGTAATCCGCGCAATGCCGAAATCGGTCAACTGCGGCTCCCCGTAGTCGGTGATCAGGATGTTCGCGGGCTTGACGTCGCGGTGGAGTATTCCAAGCCGGTGCGCAGTCTCGAGCGCACCGGCTAGCTTGACCCCGATGCCTACCGCCTCACCCCAGTCGAACGGGCCGACCCGGCGGATCCTCTCCTCCACTGAACCGCCAGGGTGGTACTGCATCACGATGTAGGGTCGGCCACTCCGAGTGGCCCCGACCTGATGGATGTTGACGATGTTCGGATGCCCCGACAATCTACCCATCGCCTGCTGTTCGCGGACAAACCTCTCGAGGCCGTCCTGATCCAGGTCGGCGGTGAGCACCTTGATTGCGACCGTGCGGTCCAGAGAAGGCTGCAGGCAGCGATACACGACGCCGAAGCCACCCCGTCCGATCTCGATTGCACCTTCGAACCCGTCCGCAGCCAACTCCACCGTGACCGCCGAAACGGAATCCCGCTGGGTTGCCAACGGGTCGACCTCTGCCATGGGCTGTCTCAACCTCTCGACTCGGGGCATCAGCAATGACGTGAGGAGTCAGCACTTCGGCCTATGCCGGTCAACGCAAAGCCATACGACCAGCACCACGACAGGCCACCGGCCCTCCTCGGATGGACGAACCGCATGGTTGTTCCGTTCAACCGTAAGTCCGGGCCCCCATTGGCAGGTAGGGTCCGACTTCACATTGGTGCAGGTCCAATCTGTGGATATCGACGTCGGGCCGCCCGGGATGCCCCCAGTCTCTCTCAACCAAGACCCCCGATATCAGCCTTGTCGTCCCCGTGCCATGTCGTATCGGCCACCCTCTTCTTCACAAGCTCATGTCAGAAGACCTGTGCATTGCGCACGGAATGCTCTGCTCGTCGTGTACACGACTTGTGAAACTGACAGTCGATTCGGCTCCGGGACGCTTGCAGAGCAGCCTTCGGACACCTACACGACCGATGCCCGGGCCTGCGACACTGATTCCGGCCACGACGCCCACCCGTCCCGGTATCCGTCGAAGCTGTCCCGGGCGCTGAACCCGGACGGTCCGAGCTCCGCCGACGACGACTCCGGCGCGGAGGTGGTCCGGGAATTGTTGACCGCCTATCTCGACACCCAGGTTCAGGCGATCGTCGGCGGCGACGTGTGGCTGCGCCGCGGGTTGGACCCGGTCCATGCCACCCGGGTCGGGATCCGGCGGTTCCGCAGCACCCTGCGGGTGTTCAAGAAAATGCTGGACCCCGCCGCCCGGGCGCGGCTCGACGAGGAGTTGTCCTGGTACGCGGGGGTGCTCGGTGAGGTGCGGGACCGGCAGGTCCAGCGCGCCCGGTTCGCCGCCGCGGTCAGCGACCTGCCCGAGGAGTTGGTGCTGGGTCCGGTCGCCGCCCGGATCGAGAACGATCTGCTTGCCGAGCAACTCCGATACCGGGCGGAGGTGATGGCGACCGTCGACGGTGACCGGTACCGGGCGGTGCTCGCCGCGCTGGCGCGGTGGCGCACCGATCCGCCGCTGACCGAGGACGCCACCTCCGGGGCCTGGGTGCTGAAGAAGGCCGCACGGAAGGCGCGCCGCAAGGCGGACAAGAGGTTGGCTGCCGCCCTCGACGACGGCGGCGACGAGGCCCTGCACCGCGCCCGGAAGGCCGCGAAGCGGGCCCGCTACGCCGGCGAACTCACCCGCGGGCTGGTCGGGAAGATGAAGGGCAAGAAGAGGATCGCCGAATACAAAAAGATTCAGAAGGTTCTCGGGGAGCACCAGGACAGCGTGATGGCCCTGGGCACCCTCCGCACCCTCGGTGCCCGCGCCGGGAGCACCGGCGGCGAGAACGGATTCACCTTCGGCCTGCTCTACGGGCTCGAGCTGCAGGCCGCCCGCCGCGCCCGCCAGGATGCAGCCCGGCTCACCACCTGATCCTTCGGGCACGGCGCGCACCGCCGACGGACTCATGACACCCCGATCCACGGGTGGACACGGCATCGACGTGCACTCGGCCCGGCTTCTCCCGGCGGGCGGGCTGCTCGCACGTCTGCTCACCCACGGCCCGGCGGGAACTCGAGGAACACGACGACTACACCGCCGCCTGGGCGGTGACCCAAATCCTGCCGACCGGCAACGGAGCCGATCGGCAAAACCGGACACTGCCACCGGGTTCCTTCACCGCCGTGCTCGACCTGCCGACCCACACCACCGAAGGCTGTTGACCCGCATCGTCATCACCGAAACTGCACCGCCCCCCGATGCGCCATTTCGAGTTCATTCACCTCCTCGGGACCCGACTCCAGAACCTCTGTCTGATTGAAATGCGCGCAATCGCGGATCAAACGCCTGGTGAGCGGTGCACACTGAGAACGGGCATACAACATCGGCGTCCCGAGAGGTGAATCGTCGTGACCGACAAGTCGACCGTCCGCCAGGAGATCGCCGCCGACACGATGATCGTTGCCGCGATCTTGCTGGTCACCAGCGGTGTGCTGCATATCCTGCAGGGGATCGCCGCGATCGGCAACGACCAGGTCTTCGTCGTCATCACCGACTACACCTACGAATTCG
>NZ_JAAOQS010000149.1:0-19243 GCF_011603105.1 Rhodococcus sp. A14
CCCCCACCCCCGGCGGAACCCGCCTGACCTGGACCGCACCCCTGCCCGAAATGTCAGGGGCGGGCTAATCAGACGGTGTCGGTCCCGGCTTCGAGGACGTGCTCGAGGCCCGTCCAGATGGTGCGTTCCTGCCGCCGCCCGCAACGGGTTCGCATCGCACCTGTCCGGTAACGACCGCACCCTTCATGACGCTGCGGGACGCCAGCAGGTGAGGGCGGTCGAACCCGGTGTACTCGACGATCACCGCGAGTGGTTTGCCTCGGCGAAGAATGGTTGCGTGGAACCGTGTCCCCACCCCGATCGGCCCGTCGGTGATCTTGATCGAGTCGGTCATGGCTGGGTTGTAGCGCACCTCGTTGCGCTGATCGGCCACGAAGTCGAAAACCTCCTCGACCGGTCGAGCGATGTCGAGGCTGCCGCGGACCCGGACCATCGCCGGTCAGACCGCGGGGACGAGTCGGACCAACACTGCTTCGCCTCCACGGTGAGCTCGGCGGCGCGCACGAGGAGGGTGTGCCTGCCGACCCCGACCCACCGGAACAGGAGAAGTGAGCAGGCCCACCACTGCGGGCCTTCCGGTGTCGCACTCCGACATATTCACGGCACGATGACCGCACGTCCGCGTAACGTTCCGGCCAGCAGCCGCCGGTACGCCTCCACCCCGTCGTCGAGGTCGAACCGCTCCACCGCAATATCGAGCACACCCTGACGAGCCAGTTCGACGAGTTCGATCAACTCGTGCCGGGCACCCCAATAGGGAACGGCGACATTGGTCTCGTAGGCGCCGCGGAAGAATCCGACCTGGGCAGCCGCCTGCCCGTCACCCAAGCCGACGATCGCGACGTCGGAACCGACCCCGGCGACGGCCATCGACAGATCCAATGTCGGCTGCATCCCCACGAAATCCAGTACCAGCGCCGCCCCGGCCGGTCCGGTGAACCTGCGCACCCCCTCTGCGGCGCCGGCATCGCTGCGCAGCACCTCGTGCGCACCCACTGACCGGGCCAGCTCGAGTTTGTCCTCGCTGACATCGAGGGCGATCACCCGTGCCGGCGACAGATGCCGCAGAAGTTGGATGGCGACGTGGCCGAGACCGCCGGCCCCGATGACCACGGCGCTGGAGCCGGCCCGCAGCTTGCCCAGCGATCGTGTGATCGCGTGATACGGGGTGAGTCCGGCGTCGGTCAACGGAACCGTTGTCACCGGGTCGAGTTCTCCGATCGGGACGAGATGCCGCGGCGAATCGACGATCATGTACTCGGCGATCGCCCCGGGGGCACCGAGCCCGGGCGGGACGATACCGAGATCCGCGGCCCGGGAACAGTAGTTCTCCATGCCCTGCGCGCAGTGCCAGCATTGCCCGCACCCCCAGGGCCCGTAGACCAGGGCATTGACTCCGAGCAGACCGTCGTCCACACCGGCCCCGACCGCGGCGACGCGGCCGGCGCCTTCGTGCCCGAGGGTCAGCGGCAGACCGAACGTGTACTGCTCACGCGGCAGCCCCATCAGGAATGCATCGGAGTGACAGACCCCGGCAGCGGTGACCTGAAGCAGCACCTGCCCGGGCCCCGGCTCGGGAGTGGGGATGTCGACGAGCTCGGGCTCACGGCCGATGGTTCGATACTGGATCGCCCTCATGCATGCTCCTCCGGTCGCGTGGATCGACGTGTTCCCTCCGAGCATGCGCGCCTGAAACACGTCCGGGCAGCACAACGGCAGAAGGCGAGGACGCTCCGGTGACTTCTGTTGTCGTGTGCGAGGCACCTATTCCTCACCGACCCGGACTGTCTGCATCTCGATTGTGATGTGGGCCAGCGTGTCTCGTGTCAGCGACGCTGATAGGTCAGTGACCAGGATTGCTGTCCGCGGCCAACCTCATGCCAACCATCATCCTCGATGGTGCGGCGCAGCTCCGCCAGGGACGCCGTCATCCCCGGCGCCCACGCTTCCTGCGGCGGGACGGTGCCCCACGTGCGGGGAACCGGGAAGGTGGAACTGACATACCGAGGCCGGCCGTCGACGACACCGACGAACCGCATGTACGCGTTCCCCGATTGCGAGGCCAGGGTCGCCAACAGCGCAGCCCACCAGTGCCGCGCCCCGACCTCTTCCAGCTCGACCCGCAGCATCTTCGGTTCTGCCGCCATGCGGCCCATTGTGACTTCCTCACTCATGCACACACAGGACAATCGGACCGGCCGCCGGGTCCCCGGTGGCGCTGCCGCCCGTTCACTCGACTGCGCGCGATGTATGCGCACGTCGACACCCCGGTGTGAGCCGGGAGGAAGGGTGCGGACGAGCACCGCACCCGGCGCACTTCGGCCGCTGTCTCGGCGGGCTTTTCGACCGGCGGTGTCAGATCAGTATCGAGGCAACGGCAACGGCAACGGCAACGGCGACGGCGAGGAGGACGAGGAGTCCGGCGGCCGCGGCGATGAGCGCGGACCCGGTGACCATTGCGGTGGGCACGGTCGCCGCCGTCGCGGCACCGAACGCGAATCGCGGTGCCATGTAACCCGGTAACGCGGGACTGTCGTCGAGTCGGGCGGGTCGCAGAGAAGACGGCGAGAACATCGGTTCCCTCTTCCCTCCGTGGCGCTGCAGGCTGCAGCCTATCCGGGGCTGTGTCCAGTCTTTCGCTGCTCCCGGTGCGCGCGTAGAGGACAACGTCACCAACACGCCCCGTCGAACCCTTCGGTCCGTGTCCGGCGTCGCCGCAGCCAGGAAGGCGACTCGGCTTCGTCGTCGGTGACGTCGAGGGTGAGGACATCGTCGACCGTGACGGTGAGGGTGATCGTGCCCGTTCGGGCGTGGGCGTGAGGACGTGGCCGAGCGCTTCCCGCAGAACGGCTTCGGTGTGGTCGGCGAGGGGACCGGCGATCACGGTCAGCGGCTCAACCAGACTCGGCCGCTGCTGCTGCCCGCCCGCACCGGCCCTGCCATTCAGGACTACGTCCGACAGTTCGCCGCCCGCCGGCAACCCACACCGCCGCACCAGCCCCGTGCTGACAACCCGCATCAGAGGTCACACCAAGGCGTCTCCTCGCATGCGGGACACTCGTTTTGATGCGGGGGTCAGCGGTCCTGGGTGATCGATGCCATCAGATTCCGGGCCACCTCGGACAGTGTGGTGTTCGTGCGTTGCGAGACCTGCACCAGATGCTGGAACGCCTCCTCCGCGGTGACGCGGTGCTCCGCCATCAGCACACCTTGGCCTGGTCGATCTCCGCCCGGGACCCCAACACGACCTCGAGTTGTGCGATCGTCTCACCGGCCGCCTGCCAGCGGCGGGCGTTGCTGATCGCGGCCGCCGCCGCGGTGGTCGGCAACCGCATCAACTTCTCGTCGAACGGATCGAATGCCTCGCCCCGGTCACTGTAGACGTTGAACGAGCCGACCAACTCGCCCGGTACCGTGCTGTCGACGACCAACGGGACCGACAGGCACGCACCGATTCCGGCCCCCGCGGCGGCCGCAGGCGAACTCCGGCCACTGCGCGGCGTGGTCCCCGACGACGGCCCGGACCGCTTCCCGGGTGCGAGCGGCGTCCAGACACGCACCGATCCGCCGCATACTGCTGCCCAGCACCGTCTCGAGGGGTTCCTCGGCGGCCGCCGCCGACCGCAACTCATCCAACGCACCGGGAACCGCGTCGCGATGAACGAGGTGCGGGTGCCCTGGAGCTACCGACCGTTTCCGCCCTCACCGGACTGCCCAGCGAATCCGAGCAGGTGGTCTTACCTGAACACCGGGACCGGAAACCGATCGGATCGCAGCCATCGACCCCCTACTACCGCAGGCGCCCGGACCTGCGCGCCGCGAACCCGGGCCATCGCCGGTCAGTTCGCGGCAACGAGTCGGATCAACGGGATGCGTCGGGTGGTCCGCTCGGGGATCCGGGCGTAGGACGGAGCGATCGCCACCACCCTCGGCCACCACTGCTTCGCCTCCGCATCGGTGAGCTCGACGGCGCGCACGAGCAGGCGGTGCCCGTCGACCTCGACCGTCGCCGCGGGAGTCGCCGTCAGGTTGTGGTACCAGGCAGGATGTGTCGGGCGGCCACTGTTAGCGGCCACGACGATGCGGTCGGCGCCGTCGGGGAAGTACTGGAGCAGAACCGACCGAGCCAGCCCGGTGCGCCGGCCCCGGGTCGTCAGCACCAGGACTCGTCGCCCCCACGGCCGCACGATGCGGCCCCTCGTCACGCGATAGAGCCACACCCCGAACCGGCCGAACCGGGCGTCGAGATCGTGCTGAATTCGGGCCTTCGTTTGCTCACTCACCACCGTGCTCACCCATCTTTCGGCCTCGAACCGGAGGGGCCCGGCGAGCCGCGGTACGTGGAGCATGCCGCCATCGCCCATCACGTCCGTATGCACCGGCCGTGCCATTCCCACTCTGCTGCGCTATGGACCGCACCGCAATCCCTACGCCGCCGAGGTCGGCCCGGATCTGGTCGAATTGTTTGAGCAGCCGCGGCGGGGTGCTCACACCGGCGATGAAGTATTTGTACTGCTCGAGGAAGGAGGGAGTCGAGTTGATGTTTGCAGGCGGCGCTGATGCTGCCAGCGTCAGTGAGCACCGGGGGAGGGCAGGGTACTGAGCCTGCCGGTCATCACCTCGCACACCGGCTGACTATGGAGGCGCTCCCTGAGCAAACCTAGCGTTTGACCAGTAGAGGCGACATGTTCCATCGGTGTGCGTGGTGGGTGCGAAATTGATTACATGGTCATTTGAGTGTTCGGGTTGTCGGTTGCTGCCGAGGTACGCGAGCGATTGCGGTGGCGAGTACGGCTACGGTGGCGGCGACGGCCGCAGCGATGGCGGCCGGCCGCGAGTTGAGGCCGTCGCCGGTGGTTGGGGCCACCACTATCCAGGCAAGGCCCCACACGATCGCGGCTGTGACGGTGACGCGTCCGTGGCCGGCGACGGCGAGGAGGATGGCGACCAGGGCGACGGTGGTGAGGACGAGTACGGCCCAGGTGTCGGGTCCGAGTCTGAACGGATCGATGTCGGCGGCAGCCAGTGTTGCGGCGATGTTGGCGACCACGGCGACGCACACCCAGCCGAGGTAGACGTATGCGGTGGCGTCGACGACGACCGCCTCGACGCGGCTGGAGGGCCTCTCGGTGGTCAGGACCCCGAAGGCGACCGTCAGCACGGCGAGGAGGGCGATGATGACCAGGACACTGAGCCAGAGCTGTTCGAATTGGACGCAGGTTATCCATGCCGCGTTCAGGATCATCGAGGCGGCGAGCCACCACCCGAGGCGCCGTTGTCGAACGTCGGCGCGGTGGGCGGGTAGGGCCTGCCAGATCGCGTGCGCGATGAATCCCAGATAGATCAGTGTCCAGATCGAGAAGGCGGGCCCGCCGGGGGCGACGGCGGTGGCGTCCGCGGCGAGGGCGCCGTCGGCGACCTGGGCGATCGGGGTTCCCAACAGCGCCCCCGAGCCGATGAAGGAGCCTACGATCGCCACTGCCGCGGAGATGATCACGACGAGCACCCGGGTGCCGTCGTGACCGGGCTGTTCGATCGATCGGCTCATGGCCACCCTTTTCCGGTAGGAAGATCCGTCGTCAACGCCCTGTCTCAGGCGTTCTGAGCGCCATCGTGTCGAGCCTAGTGATGGGCGAGAAGTGCTGCGGCGCTTCTAGGGTCGTGCGGCGATCGTGTCGTATCCGAGTGTCCGAATCGCGTCGTGTGCGGGGCGGCCGGGGAAGCGAGCCGCTGGCGGTCGTGACCGTGACGGCGAACCTGGCCGCCGCAGGGAACCACTGCTCGGCCGCGACGTCGAACGGTGCGATGGACGCGTGTTTTCATAGCTCGATGTCGATCCCCCATACGGGGCCGACACCGTGATGAGTGCGGATCCGCCGAGTCATCGGTGGCCAGAGTCGGCAGCTGGTGTCCGCTGTGCGGCGCTCTGGCGTTCGAGCCGGCGGGGACGGGGATAGGAGTTGCTCAACGGTATCCCTTGCCCCTACCTGGTGTGCGTTTCGTCTGGTAGCGCCCACGCGACACCGCCGCGGATTCGCGGCCGCGGCGGCGGGGTTTGTGCGGTATCGCCCGAATCCGGGTGCGGGTTGCTTCCTGGGAAATGCGCGTTATCGTTGAGGGCAGAGGTTGAGTTCACAGCCCGGCAGACAGTGTCCGTTCCCGGCTACGATTCTCAGCCCTTTCTTTTTTGGGTTTTTCGGGTCGGTCCCACCCCGGAGGAACCTCATGACCTTTTCCATTCCGTTGTCGACTCTCCGGCACAGGTGAAGTCCTGGTTAGCGGACACCTGGCGGTCGAACACCATCGCTGCCGGGGCCACCGAATTCCGCATCGACATCGACGAATCCCCCGGCGGCCCGGTCGTGATCCGGGTGGCCGGGAACGTGGACGCCGGCACCGTGCCGGTGCTGTCGGCCTGTCTCGGCGAATCGGTGCTGACCGGTCACAGTGTCGTCGTCGACCTGCTACATGTTCCTTTTCTCGGGTGCCCCGGGTTGGCAGCATTGCACCGCACCGCCACCGATCTGTCGGCGCAGCGGTGCCGCCTGACTTTGGCCGCATCCGCCGATGTGCGCTCGATCCTGGACCGGATCGGCATCGGTGCAGCGGTGCCCTGCTTCGACACCGTCGCCAACGCATTCCACGCCGCCCGCTCACCCCAGACCTCCGCCGGCAGCGAGGATCCGATATTTCCGATCCTTGGTCCATCGAACTGCTCTCACACAGTCCTCGCCGTGGGTCCCGGTTGCCCCGGAGGGCAGAGCGTTGCCCGATGACAGCGCCGTGCCGATGCACTGTGGCTACTGCCCGGTTGGCCACCCGATGGATTACCCACCACCTCGGCCCGGGCAACCGAGTTCGCGTCAGCCCAGGGTCCGGACCCGTTGTGCGGCAACCGGTGCACCGAACCACCAGGGGCGCAGATGGCCACGGACATGACGGAGCTGAGCCGAATGGTGGCCTTCGAATTGCGGTGGTGCGCCCACGGCGGCGGACCGGCCGAGGTCATCATGGCCGATTTCGGGATGGACACCGCGGCGTTCTTCCGGACACTGGTCGCATACCTCGACGTCGCTGCGCTGGCACCCCTGCGGCCGGTGCTGGTCGAGCGAATGACCACCGTCGCCCGTCGACGGCTCTGGCTGGGCACCTGATCCGCCGAACAGGGCGCACGGTGCTTCATGTTGTTGTCCAACCGATGTCACTACACGTGGCACGTTCGCCGCGCAAAATCCGAAACTGAGATGAGTGACACCGATCCCATGACTTCTGTACCCGCTCGTGCGCCGAGCACTGCGTCGGCTTCCCGCCGTGAAAATTCGCTGCGGACCGGGCTGTCCACCGACCGTGATTACGGAGATTGGCGCATCCTGGGGTCGTGCCGGAACGTCGAGTCGTCGTTGTTCTTCTCCCCGGAGGGGGAGCGCGGCCGCGACCGGGCGCGGCGCGAAGCGCACGCCAAACGCGTCTGCCAGGACTGTCGGGTGCTCATCGAATGCCGCGAGTACGCCCTGGCCGTTGCCGAACCGTACGGAACGTGGGGTGGGATGTCCGAGGCCGACCGCAGACGGCGCACACACCGGCGTCGGCGACGAGATGCACGGACCAGCGCCGAGCGCCTACTCTGACAATCGACGACGTCCGCCCTCACGCCGAGGGCGGCTTCCACCATCAGGTTGCCGCGCGTTGACCCATGGTTTCTCACCGACGAGGACTACGACCTGAGCCTCGAGGCGAGTTGATCGTTGAGAACGCTGATGTCGTGTCCAATTCGGTGTGGTATCCGAGGTGATCACGATCTCGTGTGGCGCAGCCCTAGAAGGGCACCGGGGTTGCGAGCAGCCCGTTTCCGGGTTCCCGCCCGGAGAGGATGCGGCAGAACTCGAGGGCGTCGACCTCGAGGGTTTCGCCGTCGGTGCCCGACGACCACGCACCCCCGACGGGACCGGTGAGGTGCAGCCGGAACGGTTGTCCGTGGCGCCCCGCCCACTCGCGTGCCATGTCGGCTATCAGTTCGCCGTCGTGGTCGGCGGACAGGCGCAGCGGTCGGCCGATGGCCCGGCTGAGATCCACACGATGCATCCAGACATCGCGGGTGAGGATCACGTCGGTGACGAACCCGATGGACCACCATTCGCTGATTCCTCCGATCGTCTGCGGTTCGGGCATTCGGTGTCGGCGAATGATCGCGGGTGTGCGCCGGCGTCCCTTCGCTGCGCCGCGGCCGATGGCGTGGAATTGCTTGGTGATCTGCGCTGGGGTCAGCGCGGCGCGCTCTGGGACCTGGAGGTCGGTGAGTTGATCGATGAACTCACCTCCGCCGTGGGTTGCGAGGGCCTTGTGCGCGAGCCTCTGTTGCCGGCGGCCCTCGCGGATCGACGATGCATACGCCGCCATGCCGAGGACGTGGCACGCAAGCTGTCGCACATCCCATGCGGGGCAATCGGTTTGACTCGACCACTGTTCGGGAGTCAGCGAGGTACCGGGGCGTGGGCCGGACAGACGGTGACCGTCTGGGTCGACAAAGACGGCAACTACATGGCCGCCCCGAACACCGCCACCGACAACGCACTCGGGGCCATCGGCGCGGCACTCGGGTTCCTGATGCTCGGAACGGTCGGCTGCGGCCTGCTCCTACTCGGGGTCCATTGGCTGCTCGACAAACACCACCGTTCGCAGTGGCAGCGGGAATGGCAGGGTCTCGGGCACGCACCGGGATGGTCGGTCAACTGACCCGGACTGGCCGCAGGCGCGGTGCAGAGGTTGTATCCGTCGCGCGGCCTCGGGCAGATCATCATCGACGTCGCCACCTGCCGGGGTCCAACGCCTCTAGAAGTACGTGTCGGACGGTCGTAGGTTCGGCGGCAAGCCCAGCGATGACGCCGACCCGACGGGGTCGGGATGCCATTAGCCGACCGCGCGGAGCACTGCGCGGCAGTCCTAGGGCGACGAGGTGCGACAGGGTCAGGTGGTCCGTATGAGAAAGAGTGTCGAACGGGTGTGGCTCAGCAGCTACGCAGAAGGCGTTCCAGCGGACATCGAAATCCCGGAGACGTCACTGGTCGACATGTTCGACGCCTCGGTGGCAAGGTTCGGGCCCAGACCGGCGCTCGAGTTCTTCGCAGCGGAACTCACCTATACCGAGCTCGATGACCGCGTACAACGTGCGGCCGAGGGACTGCGGCGCCTCGGCGTCAGCCACGGTGACCGGGTGGCTCTGATCATGCCGAACTGCCCCGAACACGTTGTCGCGTTCTACGCCGTGCTGCGGATCGGCGGTGTGGTGGTCGAGCACAATCCGCTCTACACCTCTCGGGAGATGGCGCACCAGCTTGCGGACCACGGTGCAAAGGTCGCAATCGCCTGGGACAAAGTGTGCACGATGCTCCGCGAGTTCTCCGGCGAGACGGCCCTCCAGCACGTCGTTGCGGTGAACATTACGCAATCGATGCCCCTGACCAAACGGATCGGCCTGGCGTTGCCCATCGCGAGGGCGCGGAAGCTTCGGAACGAGTTGACCGCTCCGGCGCCGGCAGCGGTTCCGTGGAAGCAGCTGCTGACCAAGGGGCGAATCGATCCGGCTTATCCCCGACCCACCGTCGGTGATCTGGCGGCGGTGCAATACACGAGCGGCACCACAGGCACCCCGAAGGGCGCCATGCTCAGTCACCGGAACCTCGCCGCCAACGCCGAGCAGGGACGCGCGTGGGTTCCAGGACTTGTGGACGGCGAGGAGGTTGTATACGCCGTTCTCCCAATGTTTCACGCCTACGGGCTCACGCTGTGTCTGACGTTCGCGATGAGTATCGGCGCACGCCTGGTGCTGTTTCCGAAGTTCGACGTCGACCTGGTGTTGGCCGCAGCGAAGAGACATCCGCCGACATTTCTCCCCGCGGTGCCACCGATATACGAGCGACTCGCGCGTGCCGCACAGGAGCGAGGTGTGGACCTGACGTCGGCTCGTTACGCGATCTCCGGGGCGATGCCGTTGCCGGCAGCGACACTCGAACTGTGGGAAACGGTCACCGGTGGGTTGCTCGTCGAGGGCTACGGGCTCACCGAGACGTCTCCGGTCGCGCTCGGAAATCCGATCGGGCTCGCGCGTCGCCCAGGTGCCGTCGGAGTTCCTTTTCCCAGCACCGAGATTCGGGTCGTGCATCCCGACAATCCCATCGATGATGTGGAGCCAGGGGAACGCGGCGAGCTGCTGATTCGAGGGCCTCAAGTGTTCACCGGGTACTGGAACAAACCCGAAAAGACGCGGGAAGCGCTGCTCGAAGGCGGCTGGTTCCGAACCGGCGACATTGTCCAAGTTGATCCTGGCGGCTTCGTCACGGTTGTGGATCGCATCAAGGAACTGATCATCACCGGTGGATTCAACGTCATGCCGTCCGAGGTGGAAGAGGCGCTGCGACTGTTCCCCGGAGTGACCGACGTCGCCGTTGTGGGCCTGCCGACACCGAGCGGCAGTGAAGAAGTGGTCGCGGCGGTGGTTGCATCGGAAAGCGAGTTCGACGCCGAGGCGGCGCGGGAGCATTGCCGAACCCATCTGACGGCATACAAGGTGCCTCGGAAGGTGGTGGTGGTCGAAGATCTACCGCGTTCCCAGATTGGCAAGGTTCTGCGTCGCGTGGTGCGCGAGTCGTTGATGAAGACCTAGAGGTGTCCCGTAAGAGTTCACGGCGAAGCAATCCGACAAGGAGGCCGAGATGGGGTTGGTGACGATCGCGACCGATGTGGCGAAGGGTTTTGGGTCGCTGGTAGGAATTCGCAGCGGCACCGAAGAGCCTCGCTACGACGTCCAGGAGAAGATTCGAGGCCTCGAGATCCGCCGGTACGGTCCGCGTGTCGCTGCCGAGACCACGGTGCCCGGAGACGAGGAGAGTGCCCGTAACGCAGGGTTCCGGCGCCTGGCCGGATACATCTTCGGCGCCAACGTGAGTAAGTCGAAGATCGCGATGACCTCGCCGGTATCCCAGGTCGGCGGTCCGGGCGACTCGTGGGTCGTCCGGTTCTACATGCCGTCGAAATGGACGATGGAAGCTTTGCCCATTCCCAAGGACCAGAACGTGGAACTCGTGGAGGTCCCCGGTGAGACGGTCGCGGCGCTGCGTTTCACAGGCGACCGCGGCCCCGGGGCGGTCGCTGCGCGCACCGCTGAACTGCTGCGCGCGTTGGATGACACCGCGTGGGTCCCGAACGGTGAACCCGTCGCCTGGTTCTACGATCCGCCGTGGACCATCCCATTCCTCCGTCGCAACGAGGTGGTGGTCCGGGTAGCGGCGCGCTGATCCGCGGGCGAGGTGGCGACAGCCTTGCCGACAACGATGACGACCTTCGCGGCCGCTTGCAGGGCAGCGTGAAGGCACCGCCTCGAGCACACCGGGTAGAAAAAGGGGACCTTGGTAACCAAGTGAAGGCCCGGCGGCCCTGGGCGCATCCGCGCGATCGTCGTGTGATGGAAGGTATGAACACGAACGTTGGGTCGCAGCCACCGTGCTCCGGTCTGCGGTGGCGGTCGGTGCGCATCGACGGCCGGATCGCCCGGTACGGGGTCGGCGGCTTCGGGCAGCGGGTGCTGTTCCTGCACGGTTGGGGGCTCAGTGGAGCGGCCTACACCCGCCCGCTCGAGCAGCTGATCGGAATGGGTATGCGTGTGTATGTCCCGGCACTCCCCGGTGTCGGAGGCACCGCCCGTCTGCCGGAGGCGCAGAGAACTCTTCCCGGGTACGCCCACTGGGGGGCAGTTCGCCGACACCATTGGCCTGCCCCGGCCCGTGACCGTCGTCGGTCATTCGTTCGGTGGGGGCGTCGCGATCACCACGGCCCACCGATTGCCCGATCTGGCCGAACGTTTGGTGCTGGTCAATTCCATCGGCGGTTCCGCGTGGACCGACGGCCGCGGGGTGGTGCGCGCACTGCGTGATCGTCCGCTGTGGGACTGGGGTCTGCACCTGCCGGCCGATCTGCTGCCCGGCCGGCAACTGACTCGTGTCCTGCCGGTCGTTTTGCGCGACGCGGTGCCCAACGTGCTGCGCAACCCGGGCGCGGTGTGGGAGGTCGCCCACCTCGCCCGCACCGCGAACCTTGCCCCGGAACTCGCCGCTCTCGCCGAACGTCGACTTCCGATCTTCGTGGTGTGGAGCAAGCGGGACACGATCATCCCCGAATCCACGTCCCTGTCACTGCAGGCCGCACTGGGGGATCCGCACACGATCACCATGCCGGGCGGGCACGCCTGGCTGATGGACGACCCGCACGCCTTCGGCGAGCTCATCACCAACGTCATCCACCAGCCACTTCCCGCCGCGTTCGATCAGCCGGTCGCCGGCGCGTTCCCGGCTGCCGTGGCCGACGGCAGCGCCGCCTGACGCCGGTGCCGGTCGGGCAAGCCGTGGTGTTCGCGGGTGAGGTCTTCGGACCCTACAACCGAGCCGCACAATCGTCATACGGTCAGTGGTGTTCCCGAGGGGTCATCCACCCGAGGACATCACTTCGGAAGTACTCCCGGCACGGCCGCCCAGAATGCGATCTGACCTACCGGCCGGACCGGATGGGAAGGTGACACCGATGCCCGAGACAGACACTGCGGAATTGGTCGATTTCGAGCGCCGCTGGTATCGCCTCGGAGGCGGCCCCGCCGACGACATCGAAACCGAGTTCGGGCTACCCCCGGCCACGTTCTTCCGGCGGCTCGAGGACCTTCTCGAAACCGACCCACCCGAGACCCTCACCCCGTCCGAAGCCTCGGCGATGCTGCGGGTGTGCCGGCGACGACTGTGGCTCGATGAATAGACCCATGATGGTCGCTCCCGAATCACGCAAGCACCCCGTGCCGGCAGGGTCGGCACGGGAAAACGCTGCCGGTGATCTGGCGGTGATGTTCGGTGCCCTCTCGGTCGTGGCGTTCTGGGCCTTCGGAGTGGGTGTGCTGCTGGGTCTGGGCGCTCTCGTCGTAGCAGCTGTTGCCCGAGATCGCGCCCGCGCTACGCAGGAACCGATTCCCGTGGAGGCGGTCCTCGGCGTTCTGGCCGGGCTGTCCGGAATCACGGCCGGTGTGTTGTTCCTCGCCGCGGTCTTGCCCAACCTGTGACCCGGAGCGGGGCGGCAACAAGGGAAGTCAGCGGTGGGGTTTGCGGGTAATCATGAGAGGAGCCGGTCACAGCCGTGGGACCGGCGACCAGGCACGGGAGCACCGATACGGGCAGGTGTCATTTCTCTGCGGGGTGTTGTCTGTCGCCCTGTTCTGGGCGTACGGCATCGGTGTGATCGTGGGTGTGGGTGCGGTGACGGCCGGGATCACCGCCTACCGGACAGGTAGAAGAACACCCCATCGCATGCCCGTCGACGTTGCCGCCGGGATCACGGCCGGCATCACCGGCATCGTGAACGGTCTGTTGTTCCTTGCGGTCGTTCTCACCCACACATAGCCCGCCGAAGGCCTCGCCGCTGGCCGTCGCCGCCCTGCGGGTAACGGGCAATCAGCTGCTGGTAGTTCACGCTCACCACCGCGATGATGGCAACGACTGCTCCCATGGTCGGGATCAGCAGAGCGAGATCACCGCCCAGGGCTCGCAGTGCAGCCTCGATCGCGTACGCCACGGAGGATACGGGGTCCGCCATGACCGCGAACGCGAACGCGAGGAGCAGCAACGGGCGGGCGCTGAGCATGTGGGTGATCCGACCACGCGGGGCGGGAGTGAGTTCCGGATCTGTGTCACCGGACACGGGACTCCTTCAGCGGTCGACGACGGCACCGCCGACCATTACCCGGGCGGCCTCAACTCAGGGTAGGACGGGAGCATCGACGACGCTCATGGCAATCACCACCGGAGGGGTGGCCTGGATTCGTGGCTGGAGGGAATCCGCCGCCAGGCCACAGCGGGCGTCCTCGCTGCCGCCACCGCCGTCCGCGCACTGCACGGCTGCGCCCAGATATCGCGAATGGGCTTCAGCAAGTAGATGATCGCGTTGTGCACATGACTATTGCGCCTCCCATTCGGATGAAGTCTGCACCAACGACTAGCTCCTCTGGGGTCCGTGCAGGGAACTGCTGAAACTGCCACGCTGCTCGCGGATACGGCATGAGTCCGGTACACCGGTTCGACGTCACCCCACGTGCGGTGGGTCAGTGCAGGTCCCGCCGTCGAAAGCTCCACAGGGCCACCGCCGCGCAGACCACGAAAACGGCAATCGGAGCGAGGAACGGCTCGAGCGCGATTCCCTGCGCGAGCATGTTGCGGCCCCCGTACCAGTGCCAGGGCGAGGCGAAGCGCAAGATGTGCAAGCTCTCGCTCGATGCCGCGACGGCGTTGAGGAGATTTCCCATCACAGCCACGGTTGCGGCCGTGGCGATCGCCACCGACCGTCGGCCCGTCCAGGCGCCCGCAGCAAACGCGATCGCACCGTGCATCAGCCCGAATGCGGTCGCCGCGAACACCGCCGCGACGAGCCCGGGGATCGATACGCCCTCGAGCAAGCCGAACGGCGGGGAGAACGCGAGGAGGCTCGCGGTGGTGACGATCCCAAGGCCGAGCGACAGCGCGACCACTGCGACTAATCGCTCGATCAGGACGCGTCCGCGGGTCACCGGGTTGGACAAGAGCAGTTCGAGGGTGCCGTCCTCCTCGCTGCCGCCGATCGCGTACGCGCCCGCTCCCACGGCGAAGATCAACAGCAGGACGGGCAGGATGAGGCCGAACAAACGTCCCTGCAGGTACCCCGCGGGCGAGGTGATGAGTATCTGGTCGCTCGAGCCGATCAGGGTCTTGAACGTATCCGGAAGGTCCTTGACGAGGTTCTCGATGCCCGTCACGTTCTTGATCGTCGGGTAGAACGCGTTGTTGACCGCCACGTAGGCAGCCACGCCGCCCGACCACCACACCATTGAGCGGCGCCGGTCCTCGAGGTAACGCCCAAGGACCCTCACGGGCTCGGCTCGTCCCGGTACAAGCTGAGGAAGGCGTCCTCGAGATCGGTCTCGTGGGTGACGATCCGCCGCACCGGCAGCGTCGCGGCCTGCTTGAGGACGGCGTCGACGTTCCCCTCGATGACGAGCCTGATCACCGTACCGGACGATGTAGCGCTGAGGACGCCCGGAAGGCTCTCGAACGGCTCGGCGCTTGCTTCGCGGGCAACGTACAGGTCGATGTGCTGGCGGGCTTGGCGCTGGAGCTGGTCGATGGCCGCCACCGTGACGAGCCGGCCCTTCCTCAAGATCCCGACCCGGTCGGCGAGCGCTTCCACCTCGGGCAGGACGTGTGAGGACAGGAACACCGTCGTGCCGTCGCGTTTGACGTCGCCGATCAGCTGGTGGAACTCGTGTTGCAGCAAGGGGTCGAGACCCGCCGTGGGTTCGTCCAGGATCAACAGCTCCGGACGATGCATGAACGCCTGCACGATTGCGGTCTTGCGGCGGTTGCCCGTGGAGAGTTGTCCGATCGGACGCACTGGATCGAGGTCGAAGCGTTCGAGAAGCTCGTCGACGTAGGTCGTGTCGACTCCACCGCGAAGGCGGCCGTAGAACGCGATCAGGTCTGCCGTCGTGTATCTGGGGTCGAACTGGAGCTCGCCGGGGATGTAGCCGAGCCGGCGGCGAATGGCCGGGTCGGCGCCGCTGCCACCGAGGACGGTGTAGGTTCCGGTGGACGGCCGGATGAAGTCGAACAGCATGCGGATCGTCGTGCTCTTCCCCGACCCGTTGGGGCCGAGATACCCGAAGACCTCACCCCGATGGACGTCGAGGTCGAGCGCGTCGACGGCGATAAGACCACCGAAGCGTTTCGACAATCCATGCATTTCGATGACGCTGTCGACCGCGGCCTGCTGAGGAGGGTGCCGAACGTGCGGCTTCGCAGTTTTCACGGTCTGGGCGCCGTCACGAGACACCGATGATCGGCATCGAGCGTGGCAGGGAGCCCGTTCACGAGAAACTACGTTACCGGCCCGAGCTTGCACTCGTACAACAGCGAATACATCAGCCCGTCAGAGAACCCGAGCACACTGTTCACCACCGGGTACCGGAGTTTCCACAACCGCGCCCTCGGTTTGGCGGCAGGGGGTGGAGCTGGTTGCGGTGCAGTCTGATCGGTGGCCGAATGGGTGCCGCCAGTCACGTCTGTCGGTGGGGTTGGAATCGGCGTTGACGTTCCCGCGTTGTTGTTCGGCGAGATGGTCGCGGTCCTGGCTTACGACGTCGGTTTCGTGGCGGGCGAGGCGGCCGCGTCGGGAGGTGCGGCGGGCACCGGCTAGTAGCAGGCTCAGGCCGAGGGAACCGACCGCAGCAGCGGCATGCACTCGCCGGTCGTGAGGGTCCGTCCGAGCCCTTGAAGGGCGGGGCGGCGGCGATCGGGGTCCATGGCGTCCTGCCTCACAAGGTACGTACTTCTCCAACAGGGAACGCGGTCCGATCCCATCCCAACTCTCCGGCGCCTCATGCAGAAGCCTGGCGCCGTACCCTCTTCCCGCTACGTCTCGGCCGCGTACTTGGTACCGCACGTCACTGCAGGGTTGTTTGGGGTGGCAGCGCGGAGGAGAGCCGAGGCAGTTAGGGCGGTTCAGCGGTCCGGTTCGTCGCTGAAGATGAGGCGGCGACCGGTGATTTCGGTGGGTGTGATCTCGACGTAATTGAACTTGGGGGTGGCCAGCCATGACCGCAAAGGCAACTCGTCGGCTGCGGCGACCTCGCTGAGCTTTTGGAGGCGACGCGCGGTGCCGTGGACGATGACGCTCCAGCCCGATTTCTCGGCTATTTCGTCCACCTCGAAGGCGACGTCCCGGTGGATGGTGAGCTCGACGAGCTTGGATCCCTCAGCGGTTCGGAAGTACACCTTGCCTTCGTGGACGACGTAGTTGACGGGAAAGATGTCGACCCGCCCGGACACGCTCAAGGCAAGCCGCCCCAAGGCGCCCGAGCTGAGCAACTGCCAGCTCGTCTCCGAGTCCAGTTCGGTGATCGGTTGCTCGGCTGATTCATCCGTGTCATAGCCCATGTCTGATGATGGCACCCGAAGACTGTCATTGTCAGAATGTTGGGCAAGCTGATGCCTCACCCCCGCCGGAGATCCGCCCGCAATGCGTTGACCGACGTCTACCTCGGTCGGATCGAATGGGCGAAGAATGCGGAGATCGACGTGGTCGCGCGCGGGGGTCACAGTCAGCGAAGTGAGCTCAGTCGATCTCGTCTTCGGTATGGCGCCCCGCGCCTCGAGTCCGTGCGAATCCCGCTGTCACCGTGCGCCCGTGGTCGTCCTGGGTCCGGCTCCTTGCCAGTGGAGCGCCGGACCCGGTCTCCGCGGTGCAGGTCTCCGAGGATCCGATCGGCGACCGTCACCTGCGGGATCACATCCAGGTCCGCGGGATCAGATCCAGGCGAGTGGCGACATACCGATGACCTTCGCACCCGGTCACCGTGTCAGTCCCGATAGCTCGGCGCTGGTGGGCCGCCGGTCGGCCCTACCAGGCGTAACCATTTGTCGTACATCCTCATCCATGTTCCGTGCGGTACGCACTCGTTCCGAGTGTTGCGTTCACGACGCGCACCAGGTCGTCGTTGCTCTTGTTTGTGACGACACCGTACGGCTCGAGTTCCAGGTTCGGGCCGACGAGCTCGAGGTGGGGATCCTGAGCTGCGAGGCCGGCGAGGATGGAGTTGTCGGTGCTGGCCGCATCGGCCGTGCTGCAGGGTGGTCAGGCAATCGTCCCAGTCGGGGACCGCGACGACCGTGGCGGTGGGTGCGACGCGCTGGACGGTGGCGAGGGAGGTGGTGTCGATGAAGGTGCAGACCCGTTTCCCGGCCAGGTCCGCCGGCGAGGAGATGCCGGATCCCTTCGGTACGAGCAGGCGCTGGAACGCCTCGAAGTACACGGTGGAGAATCCGACGCGTGCGGCGCGTTCGCATGTGATGGAGGTGGCATGGACTACGAGGTCGACTTCGTTGTTTTCCAACGCCTCGAAGCGCCCGGTAGAGGTCAGCAGTCGGAACTCGACGTTCGCCGGGTCTCCGAAGAGGTCGCGGGCGATTTCCCTTGCCAGGTCGATATCGAACCCCTGCAGGGTGCCTGTGGTGGGATCCCGGAAGCTGAGCAAGTTCGTGTTCTGGTCGGTTCCGACGATCAGCCGGCCGCGTGCGGCGATGGTGGCCAGCGCGGTGCCGGGTGGCGCCGTCTCCGGTCGCAATCAGGGATCGGGTCGCAGGCTCGACAGTGCGTCGCAGGTGGAGGGATCCTGTGGGACAGGTGGAACGACGCTCGGGGGCGGTAACACTTGGGCACCATCGGGCAGGTGGAATTGGGAATAGTCACCGGTAGGGGGCGGTGGAAGAACCTCGGGTACCCCACACGCCGCACACAACGAGACCGCCAGGAGCGCAGCGACGGACTGCCGTGGCGAAGCAGCCGGGGAGCGAACCCCGACACAGGAAAGCTCGGTATTGCGAGTTCGTCGTCGAACCGTGTCATCGGCCGGTGCTCGTTCGGTCGAGAGCGTGAGCTCGAGACCACCTGCACCTGCGGCAACGATGGCGAGACGGGATGTGCGCCGACATCGCGGCGGTGTCCAAAGCGGTGGGCCCTCTCACGTGCGGACGTCCGCAGCCTTGAACTGCCCCGTCTCCGGAGCCGCCACCCTGTCCGCGGGTGTCCCCGCCGCCTTCTTCGTGCGGTGGGATTCATCGGATTTCCAGGGTGACTCCGGCGGCAGGCGGGTTGCGTAAGTACGCGAAAATTCTTCGATCGCACGTTCTCGGTGGGGGTCATCGCGCCTCGATGACGCCCATCATGCCAAGGTCTTCGTGGTCGAGGATGTGGCAGTGATAGACGGTGCGGCCGGGGTAGTCGTCGAACGCGACGCGGACCGTCACCCGGTTGCGGGACGGGATGTTGACCACGTCCTGCCAGGCGATCTCGGTGACCTCCCGTCCGCCGGTGCGCAGGAGCTGCATCGGCCACACATGCAGGTGCAGCGAGTGCTCCATAGGCGAGTCGTTGACGAGGGTCCATTCCTCGACGGTGCCCACCCGTACCGTGTGGTCGGTGCGGTCGGGATCGTACTCGCGGCCGTCGATCGTGAACCGCATCCCGCCGGCGCCCATGGCCATTCCCATTCCCACCCCGAAGGTGAACGTCTTGGTGGCGGCAACGGTTTCGCGTCTCAGGTCACGCGGCGACGGCTGCGGGGGAACCGGAGCCGGCGGCGAGGCGGCAGCACCCGCGACCTCGACAGTGGCAAGGACCGTCCCCGTCG
>NZ_JAAOQS010000014.1:0-112338 GCF_011603105.1 Rhodococcus sp. A14
TGTCGGTGCGGTCCTTGATCTTGGCGACGAGTTCGTCGGCGATGTCGCCGACCGCGACCAGGGCGCTGATGGCCATGCAGCGTTCGCCGGCGGAGCCGAAGCCGGCGTTGACCATGGCGTCGGCGGCCAGGTCGAGGTCGGCGTCCGGGAGGACGATGGCGTGGTTCTTCGCCCCACCCAACGCTTGGACGCGTTTGCCGTGGGCGGTGCCGGTGGCGTAGACGTACTGGGCGATGGGGGTGGAGCCGACGAAACTGATGGCCTTGATGGCGGGGTGGGTGAGCAGTTCGTCGACGGCGGTCTTGTCGCCCTGCAGGACGTTGAACACCCCGGCGGGCAGTCCGGCTTCGGCCCAGAGTTCGGCCATCCAGATCGCGGCGGTCGGGTCCTTCTCGGACGGCTTCAACACCACGGTGTTGCCGGCGGCGATGGCGATGGGGAAGAACCACATCGGGACCATGGCGGGGAAGTTGAACGGGGAGATGATCCCGACCGGGCCGACGGGCTGGCGGATCGAGGAGACGTCGATGTTGGTGGAGGCGTTTTCGGTCATGCCGCCCTTGAGCAGGTGCGCGATGCCGCAGGCGAATTCGACGACTTCCTGGCCGCGGGAGACCTCACCGAGTGCGTCGGAGACGACCTTGCCGTGCTCGGCGGTGATGATCTCGGCCAACTCGCCTTTGCGGGCGTTGAGCAGTTCCCGGAAGTTGAAGATCACCTGGGTGCGCTTGGCGAGGGAGGTGTCGCGCCAGGCGGGGAACGCGGCGGCGGCGGCGTCGATCACGGCGCGGGCGTCCTCGACGCTGGCCAGGGCGACCTGACCGGTCACGGCACCGGTCGCCGGATTCGTGACCGGGGCGGTGTTGCCGCTGGTACCGGCGAACGTCTTGTTGTCGAACCAGTGCGAGATGGTCCGGCCTTCGGCGGAGGGCGAGATGGTCCGGGTCTGCGCTGCGCCATCGCTGTGTGTCATGGGTGTCCTTACCGAGAGAGCCGATACGCGGAAACTCCGCGCGAAGTGCGATGTCTTCACTGTGGTCCGTCAACGAGCGCCCGGAGCCCGACGATCTGTAAGGAAATCCGACCTCTGCTTTACACTGCGTAAATGCAGCCCACCATCGTCGACATCCTGGCGCTCCCGGTCGTGCAGGCGGGAACACCCGAGGTGATCGGCGGCGGACCGCTCGACAAGCCGGTGCGTTGGGTGCACGTCAGCGATCTACCCGATTTGTCGAACCTCCTCCAGGGTGGCGAACTCGTCCTCACCACCGGCCGGCCGCTCGCGGACGACTCGTCGAGCGTGGCGTACCTGGAGGGACTGGCCGCGGCGGGCGCAGCCGGACTCGTCGTCGAACTCGGCGTCCACGTCGACACTGTGCCGGAAGGGGTGGCGCGCGCCGCCGACAGACTGTCGTTCCCCGTCATCGCACTGCACCGCCAGATCCGGTTCGTCGAGGTCACCGAGGAAGTGCACCGATCGATCGTCGCGGAGCAGTACGACGAGGTCGCGTTCGCCCGGCACGTGCACGAGGTCTTCACCGACCTGAGCATGAAGCGGGCATCGCTCGGTGAGATCGTCGACGCCGCGGCCGGAATGCTCGGCGCCCCGATCGTGCTCGAGGACCTCAACCGGCAGGTGCTGGCCTTCGCGGCGCAGGGAACCACGGCGGCGGATCTCCTCGCCGAGTGGGAACGTCGGTCGCGGCTGACGCCCGTATCGCATCAGACCGCGATCGACGGCCCGGAGTCGTGGACGACGACGCCCGTCGGCGCGCATCGGCAGGAATGGGGACGACTCGTCGCCCCTCGCCCCGTCGCCGCCGAAGGTCGGGCGCGGATGGCCCTCGAGCGTGCCGCGCAGGCGCTCGCACTGAACCGCATGGTCGAGCAGGACCGGACCGCGCTCGAGCAGCAGGCCCAGAGCGGGCTCATCGACGAACTCCGCCGCGGACGCGTCCAGGACGAGGCCGAGGCGACGGCGCGCGCCCATGCGCTCGGCCTCCGGCCGGCACTGACCTACCTGCCGATGACGGTCCGGGTCAGCGAAACCGCCAGCGCCGACCAGGTTCTCGCGCAGCGGCGGCGTGTGAACATGCTGGACGCCGTCCGCCACGCGGTCCGGACGTCGCGGCAAACCGCACTCACCGCGAACACCCGCGCCGGACAGATCGACCTGCTCCTGTCGCATCCGCCGGCGTCGACACCCGACGCGCTGTCCGAACTCTGTGCGGCGATCCGTGCCGCGCTCACCCGGCTCGACGGCGTCCTCCACTGCACGATCGGCGTCGGTCCCGAATCGACCCGGCTCCTGGACGCCGCGGGCGGCCTGACGGAATCGGCTCACATCGCCGAGGTCGCGCTGTCGTTGCCACCGGGCGACAAGGTCTTTCACCGAGCTGCCGACATCCGGTTGCGCGGTCTGCTCGCCCTCATCCGGACCGATCCGCGGGTGCAGGCCTTCGCCGAGACCGAACTCCGCGGCCTGCTGGAGCATCAGGCGCGACACGGCGGCGACAGCGTCGACGTCCTGCGCAGCTTCCTCGAACTCGGTGGCAACAAGACGGAACTCGCGAAACAACTTCACCTCTCTCGCCCCACGCTCTACGCGAAACTGGCCACGATCCAGCGCCTGCTCGGTGTCGACCTGGACGACGCCGAGTCCCGGACGTCGCTGCACACGGCCATGCTGATCCTGCGGCTCCGCCACCCGTGAGTACTTGTTAACGGCGGGCGGTTAATAAGTACTCACGGGGCGGAGCCACTCTCCGAACATCCTTCGACGACGACCGGATCAGGGTGTCGGCATTCGAATAGCCGCGAGCCAGTACCCCAGTATCAAGAATTATCTTCACAACTATTGGCAGGAATGGACGCTTTCTTCACCATTGGCACCTACCAATCGAATTTCCGACAGCACGGAGCTCTCATGAAGATCGGCATCCCCCGCGAAATCAAGAACCACGAATACCGGGTGGCCATCACCCCCGCCGGTGTCCACGAACTCACCGAACGCGGCCATGAGGTGATCATCGAATCCGAAGCCGGCATCGGCTCCTCCTTCGCCGATGAGGACTTCAAAGCCGCAGGCGCCCACATCCTCCAGGCCGCCGACCAGGTATGGGACACCGCCGACCTGCTCCTGAAGGTCAAAGAACCCATCGCCGAGGAATACACCCGCCTGCGCCAGGACCAGGTGCTCTTCACTTACCTGCACCTCGCCGCCTCCAAGGACTGCACCGACGCCCTGCTCGCGTCCAAGACCACCGCCATCGCCTACGAAACCGTCATCGGCACCGACGGCTCCCTCCCCCTGCTCGCCCCGATGAGCGAGGTCGCCGGACGCCTCGCCCCACAGGCCGGCGCCTACCACCTCATGCGCCAGGGCGGCGGCCGCGGCGTCCTGATGGGCGGCGTCCCCGGCGTACGCCCGGCCAAGGTCGTCGTCATCGGCGCCGGCGTCTCCGGCCGCAACGCCATCGCCATCGCCCACGGCATGCACGCCGACGTCACCGTCCTCGACCTGTCCATCGCCCGCCTCCGCGAGATCGACGCCCTCTACCACGGCCAGGTCAAGACCATCACCTCCAACAGCCTCGAACTCGAACAGGCCGTCGAGGGCGCCGACCTGGTCATCGGCGCCGTCCTCGTCCCCGGCGCCAAGGCCCCCACCCTCGTCTCCAACAACCTCGTCTCACGGATGAAGCCCGGCTCGGTGCTCGTCGACATCGCCATCGACCAGGGCGGCTGCTTCGAGGACTCACGTCCCACCACCCACGCCGAACCCACCTACCAGGTCCACGACTCCGTCTTCTACTGCGTCGCCAACATGCCCGGCGCCGTCCCCCGCACCTCCACCTACGCCCTCACCAACGCCACCCTCCCCTACGTCGCCGCCCTCGCCGACAAGGGCTGGAAAGAGGCCACCGCGACCGTCCCCGGACTCGCCGAGGGCCTGTCCACCCACGACGGACAACTGCTGTCCGCCGAAGTCGCTGCCGCGCACAGCTACACCGCAGTCTCCTGAGCGATTGATCCGTCGAGAGCGTATCCAGCAGACCTGCGGTTGCGGGACAATCGAACGATGGCTTGGCTCGAGGTCGTGCGCACCGGACCCTTCACCACCGTGCAGGATCGGGGCCGCCCCGGTTACGCGTCGATCGGCGTCGGCGAGTCCGGTGCCGCCGACCGAGACGCACACGACAGCGCAAACAGGTTGGTGGGCAACCATTCCGGCGCAGCCACGCTGGAGGTCACACTGGGCGGGCTCGCGGTACGTGCGGCCGGGACCGTCTCTGTCGCCGTCACGGGCGCCCGGAACCCCGTCACCGTCAATTCCGAACCCCGGCCCACCTACACGATGCTGCACCTGAACACCGGCGACCTGCTGGAGATCGCGTTCACATCGGAAGGACTCCGCAGCTATGTCGCGGTGCGCGGAGGTTTCGACGTGCCCGCGGTGATGGGGAGCCGGTCCACCGACACTCTGTCGGGGATCGGCCCCGATCCCGTCGCCGAGGGTGATCGGCTGCTGGTCGGTGCGGATGCCGGCGACTGGCCTGCGGACGAGATCATCCCCCCACCGGCCGCCCCCGAGGATCCGCTGATGATGCGCGTCCGGCTCGGACCGCGGGACGACTGGTTCACCCCCGCGTCCGTCGAAGCCCTTCTCCGCGAGACGTGGACGGTCAGCTCCGACACCAATCGCGTGGGGGCACGACTCGAGGGTCCGGGACCGTTGCACCGCGCGGTGACGGAGGAGATGCCGAGCGAGGCCATGGTGGCGGGGGCGCTGCAGGTGCCGCCCAACGGTCAGCCCATCCTGTTCCTGGCCGATCATCCGGTGACCGGCGGCTATCCGGTGATCGCCGTGGTCGCCGAGGCCGATTTGCCGGTGGCCGCGCAGTTGCGGCCCGGGCACCGGGTCCGCTTCCACCGGATGGTGGCGCCGACCATTCCGCGGTGACGCCCTACCTCGCTGCCAGCGCGGTTCGGAGCCCGCGAAGCCGTCCGGTCACGGGATCGGCCCCGACCGCCGCCCGCCCACGGAACTTCACTTCCGAGGCCGTCTCCGGCGCGTCGTCCGACGTCGCCCGGAGGAATCGGTTGGGCAGCGCCAGTTTGTGAATGGTGCGCAGCGTCAGAAGGTATTGCCGCGCAAGCGAACCGGTGGTGTACGGCAGGTCGTACTTCTCGCACAGGCCGCGCACCGCGGTCGAGATCTCGGCGTACCGATTGCTGGGAATGTCAGGGAAGAGATGGTGCTCGATCTGATAGCACAGGTTGCCGCTCATGAAGGCCATGACGGCGCCGGCCCGGAAGTTCGCGGTGCCGAGCATCTGGCGGAGATACCACTCGGCCCGGCTTTCGTCCTCGAGTTCCGCAAGCGTGAACTTTTCGGCTCCGTCGGGGAAGTGCCCGCAGAAGATCACGACGTACGACCACACGTTCCGCAGCAGGTTGGCAACGAGATTCGCCTTCAACGTTCGTCGCCACCGCCGCCCGCTGAGAACGGGGAACAACACGTAGTCCTTGCCCATCTGCCGCGCGATCTTGCCGAGCAGATCTCGCACCGGTGGACGCAGACGCCGGCTCGCTTTGTCTTCGGCACTGGGCGGAAGCAGATCGTGGAGCGCGATGCCCCATTCGAACGACGCCGCGAGCAGAAGATTCTGAATCGGCTGTAGCAGGTGGATCGGACGCCATTCCTGATCACGAGTGACGCGCATGACGCCGAACCCGACGTCATCGTCCATCCCGAGCACGTTGGTGTACTTGTGGTGACGGAAGTTGTGCGCATACTTCCACTGCGACGACGGACCCACCTGATCCCACTCCCAGGTGCTCGAGTGGATCTCGGGATCGTTCATCCAGTCCCACTGCCCGTGCGAGACGTTGTGGCCGATCTCCATGTTCTCGACGCTCTTGGCCACACCCAGTGCCGTCGTCCCGAGGACCACGCCCGTGGACGACCGGCTGCCGTGGATCATCAGTCGGGCGAGTCCGTCGAGCACGCGCTGGAACGCGATGGTGCGGCGGATGTACGTCGCGTCCTTCGCCCCGAGGGACTCCGCGACGTCGCGGCGTAGTGCGTCGAGTTCGAATCCGAGCGCCTCGACGTCCTGCTGGGTGAGGTGCGCGTATTCCTTGATATCGGTGATTGCCACGACCGGCCTCCAACCTCGCGGTCACTGATGACCTCAGTGAACGCCGCTGGTAGCAGCCTGTCAACACTGTAGGTCTACGGTAGGTGCCGACAGTGTTGAAGCGGCACCCTCAGCCCGCTACCGACCGTGCGGGCTTGCCCGACGACGACCTGCTGTTCGCGGGTCGGGGAGCCTAGCCGCGGCGACGACGGGCGATGTCGGCGAGCACGACACCCGCGGCGACGGACGCGTTGAGCGATTCGACGGGGCCCGCCATCGGAATGCTGAGGATGGCGTCGCAGTTCTCGCGGACCAGGCGCGACAGTCCCTTGCCCTCCGAGCCGACCACGACCACCACGGGGCCGCTGCCGTCGAACTCGTCGAGGGTGGTATCGCCGCCCGCATCGAGACCAACCACCTGGACGCCCTTGGACGCCCAATCCTTCAGTGTGCGAGTGAGGTTGGTGGCGCGGGCGATCGGCAGGCGGGCTGCCGCGCCGGCGCTCGTCCGCCACGCGACCGCGGTGACCGACGCACTGCGGCGCTCCGGGATCACCACACCGTGACCACCGAACGCGGCCACCGAACGCACGACGGCACCGAGGTTGCGGGGATCGGTGATGTTGTCGAGGGCCACGAGCAGCGGCGCCTCCTGATGCTTGCGGGCTTCCGCGATCAGGTCGTCGGGGTGCGCGTAACGGTACGGGGGCACCTGCAACGCGATGCCCTGGTGCATGCCGTTGGCGCTGAGCCGGTCGAGATCGGTCCGGGGAACCTCGAGGATGGAGATGCCCGCGTCGGCAGCCCGCTGAACGGATTCCTTCAGGCGATCGTCGCTCTCGGTCCCGACCGCGACGTACAGCGCGGTCGCGGGGACGCCGGCGCGCAGGCACTCGACGACGGGGTTGCGGCCCAGCACGTTCTCGGGGCCGTCGAGCACCTTGCGTCCGGCGGTCTGACGACCGCGGCCGGGCTGCTTGTCGGCTTCCCTGGCCGCGCGGGCGGCGCGCTTGGCGGCGGGGTGCTTGGTGCGGGATTCCGCGGGCGGGGTGGCGCCGCGGCCTTCCAGTCCCTTGCGGCGCTGGCCACCGGAACCGGCGACCTGCCCCTTCTTGGTACCGGCCTTGCGGATGGCTCCGCGCCTACTCGAATTTCCAGCCATTACTACTGTCCTGCCTTGAGAGACCACTCGGGCCCGTTGGGGGTATCGGTGACCTCGATGCCCGCCCGGATGAGACGGTCACGCACCTCGTCGGCCACAGCCCAGTTCTTCTCGGCGCGGGCACTCTGCCTGCGCTCGAGTTCGGCCCGGACCAGAACGTCCAGGGCATCGGTTGCCGCGGACGCATCCGCGGTCTCCTGAGTCCAGTGCTCGTCCAGCGGGTCGACGCCGAGGATTCCGAGCATGGCCCGGACCTGCGACGCGATCTCGCGCGCACCCTCGAGATCTCCGCCGTCGAGGGCGATGTTGCCCTCGCGGACCTTGCCGTGCACCTCGGCGAGCGCGGCGGGGACGGCGAGGTCGTCGTCGAGCGCGCGAGCGAATGCCTCCGTCCACCGACCGACCGGCACCTCACCGGCACGCTCCTGCGTGCGCATGACGAACGACTCGATCCGGCGGAACGCCGCGGCCCCCTCGTCGAGCGCGGTGTCGGAGTACTCGAGCATCGACCGGTAGTGGGCACTGCCCAGGTAGTAGCGAAGCTCTTGCGGCCGAACCTTTTTCAACACGTTCGGCACCGAGAGAACGTTGCCGAGCGACTTCGACATCTTCTCGCCACCCATGGTGACCCAGCCGTTGTGCAGCCAGTACTGCGCGAAGTCGTCGCCGGAGCACTTGGCCTGCGCGATCTCGTTCTCGTGGTGCGGGAACACCAGGTCCAGGCCACCGCAGTGGATGTCGAACGCCGCCCCGAGATAGAACTCGGCCATCGCCGAGCACTCGAGGTGCCAGCCAGGCCGGCCCCGGCCCCACGGCGTCGGCCACGACGGCTCGCCCGGCTTCTCCGCCTTCCACAGCGTGAAGTCGCGGGGATCACGCTTGCATTCGCCGGCGCTCTCGCCCTGGTGCACGTCGTCGAGCTTGTGCCCGGACAGGCTGCCGTACCGGGGGTAGCTGCGGACGTCGAAGTAGACGTCCCCGCCCGCGGCGTACGCGTGGCCGTTGTCGATGAGGCGCTGCATCATCTCGACCATCTGCGTGATGTGACCGGTGGCTCGCGGCTCGACGGACGGCGGCAGCACACCCAGCTGCTGATAGGCCCACGTGAAGGACCGCTCGAACGTGGCGGCCCACTCCCACCACGGCCTGCCCGCCTCCGCGGCCTTGTTCAGGATCTTGTCTTCGATGTCCGTGACGTTGCGGACGAACGCCACGTCGTAGTCGTGGGCGAGCAGCCAGCGTCGCAGCACGTCGAATGCGACGCCGCTGCGTACGTGGCCGATATGGGGGTCGCCCTGCACCGTGGCGCCACACAGGTACACCGATGCGTGTCCAGGGGCCAGCGGAACGAAGTCACGCATGGCCCGCGTCTCGGTGTCGAATAGGCGCAGGGTCACGACCAGCGATCCTACCTGGCGCTTCGATCGGGAATGACCAACGCGGTGGCCATGGCGGCGATCCCCTCGCCGCGCCCGGTGAGGCCGAGCCCGTCCGTGGTGGTCGCGGACACCGAAACCGGCGCGCCCAAAATGTCGCTGAGCACCTTCTGCGCCTCGTTTCGGCGCGGGCCGATCTTCGGCCGGTTCCCGATTACCTGGACCGCGGCGTTGGCGACACCGAAGTCGTCTTCTTCGAGGAGGCGGCGTACCTCGGCGAGCATCGCGGCACCGCTCACCCCGGACCATTCGGGCCTGCCGGTTCCGAAGACGGAGCCGAGATCGCCGAGTCCGGCGGCGGAGAGGAGGGCGTCGCAGAGTGCGTGAACGGCCACGTCGCCGTCGGAATGGCCCGCGCAGCCGTTCTCGTCCTCGAAGAGCAGGCCGGCCATCCAGCACGGCCGTCCCTGCTCGATCGGGTGGACGTCCGTCCCGATTCCGACTCGCACTAGTGCGCTCCCTCTTCCACCAGCGCGCGGGCCAGCACGAGGTCCAGCGGCGTGGTGATCTTGAATGCTGTGGGTTCTCCGACGATGCTGCGGACCCGTTCCCCGAGGCGCTCCACCAGTCCGGCGTCGTCCGTGGCGATGCCGTCGGCGGCGTCGTAGGCGCGCCGGAGCAGTTCCGCGGTGAAACCCTGCGGCGTCTGCACGGCCCGCAGTTCGGACCGCTCGGGGGTGCCGGTGACCGAACCGAGAACGTCTACGGTCTTGATGGTGTCCGCCACCGGGAGGACTGGGATGACGGCGCTGCGGCCGCAGCGCAGCTCCGCGACCACCCGCGCGATGAGCGACGGTGGTGTGAGCGCTCGGGCGGCGTCGTGCACTAGCACGTATTCGGCGTCGTCCGCGACGGCGAGTCCGGCGCGAACCGAATCGGTCCGCTCGCTTCCGCCGGCCACGACGGTGACTTCACCGGGGAGGAGGGTTCGCGTCGACTCGACGAGCTCCTCCGGAACGATCACGACGACGCGGTCGACAGCCCCCGACTGCAGGAGCCCGTCGACCGCGCGTGTAAGCATGGTCGTCCCACCCAGATCAACGAATGCCTTGGGCTTGTTCTCGCCCAAACGCACTCCCTGACCTGCGGCGGGAACCAGTGCGACTACAGGACCTTTTCCCTCGGCCACTGTGGGTATCGCGACTGTCTAGGACGCGGCCGCGAGGACCTCGTCGAGGATGGTCTCGGCCTTGTCGCTGTCGGTGCCTTCGGCCAGTGCGAGTTCGCCGACAAGAATCTGCCGCGCCTTCGCGAGCATGCGCTTCTCTCCTGCGGACAGGCCGCGATCCTGCTCGCGACGCCACAGGTCCCGAACGACCTCGGCGACCTTGTTGACGTCACCTGACGCGAGCTTTTCGAGATTCGCCTTGTAACGGCGCGACCAGTTGGTGGGTTCTTCGGTGTGCGGTGCCCGCAGTACCTGGAAGACCTTGTCGAGACCTTCCTGGCCGACGACGTCGCGTACGCCCACGTACTCTGCGTTGTCTGCGGGAACCCGTACGGTGAGATCGCCCTGAGCAACCTTGAGAACGAGATATTCCTTCTGCTCACCCTTGATGGTGCGGGTTTCAATAGCTTCGATCAGCGCCGCACCGTGATGGGGGTATACGACGGTGTCTCCGACCTTAAAAATCATCTGTCCCGTGCCCCTTTCGATCATTCGAGTTTAACACGTGTCCGGAACCTGGTCTCATCAACGGTGCAGGTCAGGGGCATCATGGCCTGACCGTAGGGGTTGACAGGGTCCCCGATACGTGCATTCCGGACACCCCGATCGGGCGGTTCTCCAGCGCCGAAACCGCACGCAGACAACCATTGTGAGTACCCAGCGAGCAGGCCACGCGGACGAACTACTACTCTGCCTAGTTGAAGTGCGAACCTGACACCGGAGGACAACTCGTGACTGCTCTCGACAAGTCGACTCGCCGAGTCGCTACCGCCGTCGCTCTCGCTGCCGGCGCAGCACTCGTGCTGTCCGCCTGCAGCGCGGGCCAGATCACTCAGACGTCGAGTCAGGTCGCCGCGGTCAACGGCAACAGCGCGGACGTCGGGTCGATCGCCCTGCGCAACGTGCACGTGGTCTACCCCAACTCCGCCGAGTACAGCCTCGAGCCGGGCGGCACCGCCGTCCTCGCGTTCACCGCGATCAACAACAACGAGGACACCCCGGACAAGCTGACCCGGATCAGCACCGACTTCGCGCAGTCCGTCACCCTCGGCGACAAGGCGGGCGGCCTCGAGATCGCGCCGCAGACCGCGCTCGTCGCCGGACTTCCGGGCGAGGAAGCCGCTGAGGGCGCGGAGGCCGCGGGCCAGAAGGACGCCAGTGCCGACGCACCGGCCGACGTCGTCCTCGTCACCCTGGACGGCCTGAAGGAAGGCGTCCGCCCGGGCCTCACCTTCCCCGTCACGTTCGCGTTCGAGAAGGCCGGCGACGTCACCGTGTCCGTTCCCGTCGACGCGGGCCACGAGACCGAGCGCCACGTCTCCGACACGTCCCCCGGAGCCGAAGCCGAGGGCGGCGGACACTAGCAGCCGGACCGGGTCCGCTGTCGGACCCGATACCTAGGCTGGCCCGGTGGCCAAACTCAAAACCAGCTTCCGCTGCTCGTCGTGCCAGTGCACCGTTCCCAAATGGGTCGGCCGGTGCCCCGAGTGCGGTAGCTGGGGATCGATGGACGAGGCCCCGATCGTTGCGTCCGTCGCCAGCCGCCCCGGCGCCTCGCTCGCAAAAGCCGGGGCCGGAGCGGTACTTCCGTCCACCCCGGCCACTCCGATCACGCGGATCGACAGCACCTCCACCCGTGCCAAGCCCACGGGCATCGACGAACTGGACCGTGTCCTCGGCGGCGGGGTGGTGCCCGGTTCCGTCGTTCTCCTCGCCGGCGAACCCGGCGTCGGCAAGTCCACCCTCCTCCTCGAGGTGGTCCACCAGTGGGCCCGCCGCGGCCCGGACGACCGGTCCCTCTACGTCACCGGTGAGGAATCCGCCGGACAGGTGCGACTGCGGGCCGACCGCACCGGCGCCGTTCACGAGCGGGTCTATCTCGCCGCCGAATCCGACCTCGCGACCATCCTCGGCCACGTGGAGCAGGTGCGTCCCACCCTGCTGATCGTCGACTCCGTGCAGACCATGCTGGCCGCGGACGTCGACGGCGTGGTCGGCGGAGTCACCCAGGTGAAGGCCGTCACCAGCGCCCTCACCTCCCTCGCCAAGGCCAGCGGCGTGCCAGTGCTCCTCATCGGCCACGTCACCAAGGACGGCGCGGTCGCCGGACCGCGGTCGCTCGAGCATCTCGTCGACGTGGTGCTGCACTTCGAGGGCGACAAACACTCCACGCTGCGGATGGTGCGCGGCGTCAAGAACCGTTTCGGCGCCGCCGACGAGGTCGGTTGCTTCGAACTGCGGGAAGACGGCATCGCCGGCATCAGCGACCCGTCCGGACTGTTCCTCCATCACCGTGCCGAGGCCGTTCCCGGAACCGCCGTCACCGTCATGATGGACGGCAAACGGCCCCTCCTCGGTGAGGTGCAGGCCCTCGTGGCCGCCACGTCCATGCCCGCACCCCGGCGTGCCGTGAGCGGACTCGACAGCGCCCGCGTGGCCATGGTGCTGGCCGTGCTCGACCGCCGGTGCGGGGTGCCGATCGCGAAGAACGACGTCTACGCGGCCACCGTCGGCGGAATGCGGATGACCGAGCCCTCCGCCGATCTCGCGTTGGCGCTCGCCGTCGCGTCCGCCGTGAAGGACAAGCCCGTTCCCGACGGACTGGTGATCCTCGGCGAAGTGGGACTGGCCGGCGAGGTTCGCCGGGTACCCGGCGTCGGGCGCAGGCTCGCCGAGGCCTACCGCCTCGGATTCACCCGCGCGATCGTTCCCCTCGACTCCGGGGCGGCCCCGAAGGGCATGAAGGTCACCGAGGTCGGAAACCTGGGGGCAGCCATCGCGTCACTGCGGTGACGCTCGGATCGCGGTGACGCTCAGATCGACGACGTGCCGAACGGGCGCTCCGGCACACCGTCGACGAAGTCCTTGGTCTTCTCGAAGTGCTCGGCCGTCACGGTGAGGAACAGCCCCCGCGACGTCGCCACGACCACGTCGGGATCGGCCGTCGGCCCCTCGACGATGCGCGCCTCGGCGCTCGCGTACACCTTGCGGCGGATCGACCCGTCGATGCGCGCGTGGAATTCGAGGACGGAACCCAGCGGGATGGGCTTGGCGAAGTCGATCTCCAGATGACCCGTCACCACCGGTCCGTCGACGATCGATCGGCACACCATCCCCAGCGCCTCATCGAACGCGGTCGAGAGGATGCCGCCGTGGATCACTCCCGGACCGCCCTGGTAGCGAGGAGCCACCTCGAGCCGGCCCCACACGTCGAGCCCTTCCCCGGCCGTGAAGCTCATCGACATCCCGGCAGGCGACTGGTCGCCGCACCCGAAGCACCGTGACCAGTGCTGCGGCACGGGCTGACCTGCAGCGGGGAAGCTGCCGACCGGTGCGGGCAGGGTCAGGTCGTCGGGCAAAGTCCAGGTACTACTCATGGATAGGTAATCTAAACGCGGGTCCGGACGTGTTTCCGCGGCGGGCCCCGACAAGTGACGTCTACCTCAGCGGGAGTATTGCGCGATGAACGATGCCGAGTCGTCGTCTGCGCTGCGCGAAACGATAGCCCGGCTGGCTCCCGGAACGGCACTCCGCGACGGCCTGGAGCGCATTCTGCGCGGACGCACGGGCGCCCTGATCGTCCTCGGCTACGACGAGCAGATGGAAGAGATCTGCGACGGCGGCTTCGAGCTCGACGTGGAGTTCGCGCCGACCCGCCTGCGTGAGCTGTCGAAGATGGACGGCGCCGTGGTTCTGTCCACCGACGGGTCCCGCATCGTGCGCGCCAACGTCCAGCTGGTCCCCGACCACAAGATCCCGACCGTCGAGTCCGGCACGCGTCACCGCGCCGCCGAGCGGACGGCCATGCAGACCGGGTACCCCGTGGTGTCGGTCAGCCAGTCGATGAGCATCGTCAGCGTGTACGTCGGCGGCATCCGGCACGTCATCGACGGGTCCGCCACGATCCTGTCGCGTGCCAATCAGGCGGTGGCCACCCTCGAGCGGTACAAGGCGCGGCTCGACGAGGTGACCCGCCAGCTGTCGGTGGTCGAGATCGAGGATTTCGTCACGCTCCGCGACGCCCTGACCGTGGTGCAGCGACTGGAGATGGTGCGGCGCGTGTCCGTCGAGATCGAGCAGGACGTGCTCGAGCTCGGCACGGACGGACGTCAGCTCGCACTGCAACTCGAGGAACTCGTCGGCGACAACGACGTGGCGAGGGAACTCATCGTGCGCGACTACCTGGCCGGCACCGGCCCGGCGCCCGCGGAGGACGTCGAGAAGTCGCTCGCCGCGCTCGACAGGATCACGGACGCAGACCTCCTCGACCTCACGACGTTGGCCCGGGCATTCGGGTACCCGGGCACCATCGAAGCGCTCGAGGCGCCGATGAGTCCTCGCGGCTACCGCGTCCTCACCCGCGTTCCCCGACTGCAGTTCAACCAGATTCACCGGCTCGTCGGCTCGTTCGGGACGCTGCAGTCACTGCTGGCCGCGACGGCCGCCGATCTGCAGTCGGTGGAGGGGATCGGCGGGCTGTGGGCCCGGCACATCCGCGAGGGCCTGTCCCGGCTCGCCGAGACATCGATCTCGGGCCCGTACGACTAGATCTCCGGTCCGGACGACTAGTAGGACAGCCGCAGCGCGTCCAGGCGGGTGCGGATGGTCAGTGCACGCGCGAGTTGCGGGCGGTCGCTGCCACTCCGGACACCCGAACCGTCGACGCCGAGACGGTCGATCACCTCGGCCGCCCAGGCCGCGTCCGCGGCGGAGGGGCTCAGCTCGCGGTTGACGTCGCCCGTGTGCGCGGCCTTCATGCACAGTTTTCCGGACATTCCCATCGACCGCGTGACGCCCAGATCCGCGATCCGGGTGCGCTGGTCGTCGACCAGAGTCGGTCCGTCGACGGGTGCCGCGATACCGGCGGCGCCGCTCGCGACGACGAGGCGTCCCCGGGCGTAGGCAAGCGCGTCCGGCTCTGCGCTCGCGCCGGTGTCCCGCCGGAAATCGCCACTGCCGAACGCCAATCGCAGTGTTGCCGGCTCGCAGGCGATCTCGAACGCGAACTCGATTCCCCGCGCGGACTCGACGAGGGCGAGCACCGGAACCGCACCGCCGAGCCGGGCAGCGGTGTCCCGGACCTGTTGCCCCGATTCACTTTTCGCCAGCATGACACCCTGCAACCCGGGGAGGCCGCGGAGCGCGTCCACGTCGGCCCACCAGTCTTCGGTGGTCGCGGCGTTGATCCGGACCCAGGCGGCGCCGCCACCGGACAGCCACGCGGCGACCGACCGCCGGGCATCGGAGCGTTCCGCGGTGACCACACCGTCCTCCAGATCGAGGATGACGGCGTCGGCGCCGCTGCGTTCGGCGAGGTCGAAATCCTCGGTCCGCGAGGCAGATACCAGCAACCATGACCTCGCGTGCCGAGCGTCGAGGGGAGTCGTTGTGAGAATGGTTCTCGTCCTTACTGTCGGTGGTCCGGGCCGGCTTCTCCGACCACGGTTTCCAGTGCGATCCGGACGGCATCCAGGTGTTCGGCCATGGCGCGGGCGGCCTTGTCGTAACTCTTGGAGGCGATGCCCTCCACGATCCGGTCGTGCTCGTCGTTCGACTTCTGCTGCCGCCCCGCAACGAGATTCAGCGTCTCGGACTGCCGGGTGAGGGCCTCGCGAATATCGACGATCACGGATTCGAACACGCGGTTGCGGCTCGTCCTGGCGATGAACGCGTGGAACTGCGCATCCAGGGACACCCACACGAGGGGATCGTCCTCGTCCCGCATCTGGTCCACGAGGCCGCGCAGGGCGGCCAGGTCTTCGGCGGTGTGCCGCTGCGCCGCCCATCCGGCGGCGGGAATCTCCACGTGCGGACGCGCCTCCACGAGCTCGTTGGCCGCGTAGTTCCCGAAGTCGAGGTCGCGAGCGATCGAATCGCTGACGACGAACGTTCCGAGGCCCGACTTCGTCTCCGTGAGCCCGAGCGCATGGCAGGACCGCAGGGCCTCCCGGATCACCGACCGGCTGACCCCGTGCCGCGCGGCGAGGGACGCTTCGGAGGGAAGTCGTTCGCCGACCGTCAGCTCACCCGACGTGATCGCGGCACGAAGGTCCGCGAGGACCGCCTCCGCGGCGCTGACCCGCGCCGTGACCGGGCGCCTGGCTGCCCAGCTGTCTGACAGGTTCATGTGGATATTCTGCTCACGCACCGGCGACAACGTCAATACGAGGCACTGCCGGGGGTTGACGCCTGCGAGTGAGCGCGGTAACAATTGCACCTGTCTGACAGCCTGGCAGGTGGATAGCCGGGTGGCTCGACCGAGAAATCTACCCTCTTCGAGCAGCAGACTCCATCCGCCGCATCCGTGCAGAGCAACGGCTCGCGCGAATCCCCGTGAGGAATGATCAAGTGCTCGAAACGCGAACAGAACACGATCTGCTCGGCGACCGCCAAGTGCCCGCGGATTCCTACTGGGGAATCCACACGCTGCGGGCCGTGGAGAACTTCCCCATTACCGGCCGGCCGATCTCCACCAACCCGTATCTGATTCGCGGGCTCGCCTACGTCAAATGGGCCGCGGCAACCGCCAACGAGAAACTCGGGATCCTCGATCACCGCCGGGCCGACGCTATCGGGCAGGCGTGCCGGGAGATCGTCGACGGCCGCTGGCACGAGCAGTTCGTCGTCGATGTCATCCAGGGCGGCGCCGGGACGTCGACCAACATGAACGCCAACGAGGTGATCGCCAACCGGGCACTCGAGATCCTCGGACACGGGCGCGGGGAGTACGCGGAGCTCCACCCCAACGAGCACGTGAACCTCAGCCAGTCGACCAACGACGTCTACCCCAGCGCGGTCAACATCGCGACGATCTTCGCGATCGACGACCTGCTGGACGCGATGCGCGTCCTGCAGGAGGCCTTCGCGACGAAGGCGGTCGAGTTCGCCGACACCGTGAAGATGGGGCGCACCCAACTCCAGGACGCGGTACCGATGACGCTCGGCCAGGAATTCGCCACGTACTCCGTGATGATCGACGAGGACCGCACCCGCCTCGACGAGGCCGCTCTCCTCGTCCACGAGATCAATCTCGGCGCCACCGCGATCGGCACGGGCCTGAACGCACCCGCCGGCTACGCCGAGGCAGCGTGCGACACGCTGCGGGAACTCACCGGATTCCCCCTCGTCCTGGCCACGGACCTGGTCGAGGCAACACAGGACGTCGGTCAGTTCGTCCACCTCTCGGGCGTGCTCAAGCGGATCGCGGTCAAGTTGTCGAAGGTGTGCAACGACCTCCGCCTGCTGTCGTCGGGACCGCGCGCGGGCCTGAACGAGATCAATCTCCCACCGGTACAAGCTGGTTCGTCGATCATGCCCGGCAAGGTCAATCCGGTGATCCCGGAAGTCCTCAACCAGGTGGCCTACGAGGTCATCGGCAACGACGTCACCATCACGATGGCCGCCGAATCCGGCCAGCTCCAGCTCAATGCGTTCGAACCGATCATCGTGCACTCCCTGTCCGAGGGGATGCGCCACCTCGGCGCCGCCTGCCGGATCCTGGCCGACCGCTGCGTACTCGGCATCACGGCCAACACCGATCTGCTGCGTGCCCGGGTCGAGGACTCCATCGGACTCGTCACCGCGCTCAACCCGTACATCGGTTACACCGCCTCGACCCGGATCGCGCAGGAAGCGCTGGTCTCCGGCCGCCGGGTCGCCGACCTCGTGATCGAGGCCGGTCTGCTCGACCGTGAAGAACTCGACCGCCTCCTCAGCCCCGAGCATCTCGCCAACTTGAGAGCGTCCGGTTCGCCACGGCAGACACCCGTCGCCGCTGCCGCGGAGGTGGTCTCGTGACGATCGAGAAGGACGACACCTCCGGCGTCGACATCTTCGTCGAGGAAGACCTCGGCTACCGGAAAGCGCTCGGCCCCAGACAGATCCAGATGATTGCGATCGGCGGAGCGATCGGCACCGGCCTGTTCATGGGCGCGGGCGGACGCCTCCACCAAGCAGGCCCCGCACTCGTCCTCGTCTACGCTCTCTGCGGGTTCTTCGCCTTCCTGATCCTGCGGGCCCTGGGCGAACTCGTGATGCACCGACCCACCTCCGGGTCGTTCGTG
Source organism: Rhodococcus sp. A14 (assembly GCF_011603105.1). Lineage (NCBI taxonomy): Bacteria > Bacillati > Actinomycetota > Actinomycetes > Mycobacteriales > Nocardiaceae > Rhodococcus > Rhodococcus sp. A14. The sequence goes on from NZ_JAAOQS010000014.1 coordinate 17,973, forward strand.
TCGTACTCGCGGGAATTCTTCGGCGAGAAGATGGCCTTCGCCGCGGGCTGGCTGTACTGGATGAACTGGGCGATGACCGCCGTCGTCGACGTCACCGCAGTCGCGCTGTACATGAACTTCTTCAAGAAGTACTGGGCACCGCTCGGGAACGTCGACCAATGGGTCTTCGCCCTCGCCGCGGTCGTACTGGTCCTCGGCCTGAATCTCGTCTCCGTCAAGGTGTTCGGTGAACTGGAGTTCTGGTTCGCCCTCATCAAGGTCGTCGCCCTCGCCGCGTTCCTCGGCTTCGGCATCTACTTCGTGCTGTTCGGAACGCCGATCGAAGGACATTCGTCGGGCTTCAGCATGATCACCGACAACGGCGGACTCTTCCCCAACGGAATCCTGCCCGCCGTCGTGGTGATCCAGGGCGTCGTCTTCGCCTACGCCTCGATCGAACTCGTGGGAACCACTGCGGGCGAGACGAAGAACCCACAGAAGGTCATCCCCAAGGCGATCAACACTGTCATCATCCGGATCCTCGTCTTCTACGTCGGATCCGTCCTGCTGCTGTCGCTGCTGCTCCCCTACACCGAGTACCACGCCGGCGAGAGCCCGTTCGTCACGTTCTTCGGCTCCATCAATGTGCAGGGCGCCGACGCGATTATGAACCTCGTGGTGCTCACGGCCGCGCTGTCCTCACTCAACGCGGGCCTGTACTCCACCGGCCGAATACTGCACTCGATGGCCATGGCCGGATCGGCGCCCTCGTTCGCCGCCCGGATGAACAAGGCAGGAGTGCCCTACGGCGGCATCGCCCTCACCGGATTCGTCATCCTGCTCGGCGTCGGACTCAACGCCGTCGTTCCCGCGCAAGCGTTCGAGATCGTCCTGAACCTCGCTGCGCTCGGGATCATCAGCGCCTGGGCCGTGATCGTGCTGTGCCAGCTGAAACTGTGGAAATTCGCCAAGGAAGGGAAACTCGCCCGGCCCGGTTTCCGGATGTTCGGCGCCCCCTACACCGGGCTCCTGACCCTGGCCTTCCTCGCGTGCGTCGTCATATTGATGGCGTTCGATCACCCCGTGGGAACCTGGACCGTCGGGTCCATCGCGATCATCGCCCCGCTGTTGGTGATCGGCTGGTTCGCCGCGCGGAACCGCATCCGCACCCTGGCCTCGGACCGCCCGACCGTTTAGCGAGAAAGGACAACAGTGCCGAAAGTCGCCGTCGTCACCACCGGAGGCACCATCGCCAGCAGGCGGGACGGGCAGGGTGTCAGCAGACCGGTGGTCGCAGGCCCGGATCTACTGGGCAGTGCGTGGACCGGGACGGAACTCCGTGTCGTCGACGTGATGTCGAAGGACAGTTCGAGCATGACGTTCGCCGATATGGACCGGGTCCGCGACGCCGTCACCGCGGAACTGCGCGATCCCGATCTCGACGCGGTGGTCGTGCTCCACGGAACCGACACCATGGAGGAGACCGCGTACCTGGTCGACCTCCACCACGCCGACCCGCGGCCGGTGGTGTTCACGGGTGCGCAGCGCACGTTCGACCACCCGGAATCCGATGCCCAGGCCAATCTGGCCGACGCGGTCGCCGCGGGATCGGACCCCGCTCTGCGCGGAGCGGGTGTCCTCATCGCGTTCGGAGGCGCCCTGCACCGGGCGGCAGGAACGCGGAAGGTCGACACGACGTCGCTCGCCGCGTTCCGATCCGTCCACCCCGCCGGTGTCACCCCGCGGCGAAGTCTCGATCCGCTGCCGTGGCATCCGATCTCCGGAACCCGCGTCGACATCGTCGCCGCCTATCCGGGGGCCGACCGCGTCCAGATCGACGCGTGCCGGGCCGCCGGGGCCCAGGGACTGGTGCTCGACGGGCTCGGATCCGGGAACGCGAACCCGGCGATCGTCGAGTCGGTCCGGGACTGCGCGACCGCCGGGATCCCGGTCGTGGTCACCACCCGGGTGCCGCAGGGCCCCACCTCCGCCACGTACGGCGGTGGGGGCGGCGGGCACGACCTCGTTTCGGCGGGTGCACTGTTCTCCACCGACCTCAGAGCAGGTCAGGCCCGCATCCTCCTCGCGGCGCTGCTCGCCGACCCCGAGCACACCGACCTCGACAAGGAATTCGATCGGCGCTCGCGCCTCGACCCCGCACCGAGGATCAGCTGAGGTTGAACGGCTCCGGCGCGCTGCGGAGCTGACCGAGCTGGCCGACCACGGTGTACGCACCGGGCCCCACCGGATCACGCTGGGGTTCCGGTTGCGTCAGGCAGTCGGGGGCGGACGTCTTGGCCGACCACTTCACGGTGAACTGAGCCTGCTCGCCGGGCGCGAGGGTGCGGACGTCGGCCGCGGACTGCGGGAAGCAGTCGATGTTGGACCACAGCCGCACGGCACCGTCGATCGTGTAGACGAGCACCTGCTGGAGGCTGCTGCCCAGATCACGTTCGCACGGTGTGGTGCCGATGTTGGTGACGACCGTCGTGAAGCTCGGCTCCTCACCCGCCAGGTACGTCGGCTTGTCGGCGGCCACCTTGATGGCCAGCGACTGGTCCGGGCACTGTCCCGCGGCGACCGGCTGGCCGCTGGGAGCCGCGCTGCTCGAGGTACCGCTGCTCGACGCCCCGGACGAACCGGACGCGCCCGAGGAGGCCTCGCCGCCGGCGGCAGCGGCGCCGCCGCCGCCGCCACCACCGGAACCGCCCGAACTGCCGCTGGACGTGGACGAACCCGAGGCTGTCGGGGAAATCGACACAGGAGTGGTCAACGAGGAACTCGCTGCCGCCGGATCCGTCTCGGAGTCACCGCCACCACGTAGCGAGTTGATCAACCACACCACGAGCAGCAACACGACGATGGCGCCGCCGATCGCCAGCGCCCTGCGGCGCCAGTAAATCTCGGGGGGCAACGGTCCATTCGGTTCCAGCACGACGTCAACGGTAGTTCGGCGTCGCGCGGCAGCGGCTCAGCGGGTGCGGCGTGTCGCGGTCAGTCCGTGAGCTCACCGATGTCCCCGACGGCGCCCTGCAGGTGAGTCCGGCCGTCGGACAGCTTGTACGTGACACCCGCGATGGCGCACGCGCCGCTCTCCACCTTCTCCGCGATGATGCGCGACCGCTGCATGAGCAGCGCCCCGGTCTCCACCACGTGGCGGCCCTCGAGTTCGTCGACGGTGGTAAGGCCCTCACGGCGTCCCATGAGGATCGACGGCGCGACACGTTCCACGATGCTGCGGATGAACCCGGGCGGCACGTTGCCGTCGTCGAGGGCGTCGAGCGTCGCCTTGACGGCACCGCAGCTGTCGTGACCGAGCACGACGATGAGCGGCACGTTCAGCACGCCGACTGCGTACTCGATGGACCCGAGCACGGCGTCGTCGATCACGTGACCGGCGGTGCGGACGACGAACATGTCGCCCAGACCCTGGTCGAAGATGATCTCGGCGGCGACGCGGGAGTCTCCGCATCCGAACAGGACGGCCGTGGGGTGCTGGCCGCCGACGAGCTTCGCGCGATCGGCGATGCCCTGGCTGGGATGGAGCGAGGTACCGCTCACGAATCTGTCGTTACCCTGACGCAGGGCCTTCCACGCGGACACGGGGTTGGAATTAGGCATGGGACCATTGTGCACCGGGCGTGTCGCACCGTCGCGACGGGAATGTGACAACCGCGGAAAATCCGTTTCCCCCGTGAACGAAGGGACTTGTGAGGACGAAGTGGCCGTTGACTCCTCCGCGCTGATCAACTGGTACGACGTACAGGCCCGGGATCTGCCGTGGCGCCGCGACGGCGTCACCGCCTGGCACATCCTGATGAGCGAGATCATGCTGCAGCAGACGCCCGTCGTCCGGGTGGCCCCGATCTGGGAGGAATGGGTGCAGCGCTGGCCCGTCCCCTCCCGCATGGCCGCGTCGAGTCAGGCCGACGTACTGCGCGCGTGGGGCAAGCTCGGCTACCCGCGCCGCGCGCTGCGACTCCACGAGTGCGCCGCAGTACTGGCCGCCGAGCACGGCGACGTGGTTCCGAGCGACGTCGACACCCTCCTCGGCCTGCCCGGCATCGGTGCCTACACCGCGCGGGCCGTCGCCTGCTTCGCCTACGGACAGCGCGTCCCCGTCGTCGACACGAACGTCCGGCGGGTGGTCGCCAGGGCCGTGCACGGACGCGCCGAGCCGGGAAATCCCTCGACCACGCGTGACCTCGCCGACGTGTCCGCGCTGCTCCCCCGCACCCGGGCGCGGGCCGCCACGTTCTCCGCGGCCATCATGGAACTGGGGGCCACCGTGTGCACCGCCCGCTCCCCCGAATGCGCTGACTGCCCGCTGCCCAGCTGCGCCTGGGTGGATGCCGGACGTCCCGCGCACACCGGTGAGCGCCGGAAGGTCCAGAAGTTCGCCGGCACCGACCGTCAGGTGCGCGGCAAGCTTATGGCCGTACTCCGTGAAAGCTCCGCCCCGGTCGAACGCGTGCGGCTCGACCAGGTGTGGCCTGGCGATCCGGGCCAACGCGACCGCGCCCTCCACTCCCTGCTGATCGACGGCCTCGTCGAACAGACCGACGACGGACTCTTCGCCCTCGCGGGCGAGGGCAGCTAGCTCACACCGGAACCGCTTCGATGACGGATGACCGGGGACCTTGCGTGATCGAATCCAGCGTGAATCCGTGGTCGGTCAACAGTCGGCGCCATTCGGTGATCGTGCGCTCGCGACCTCCCAGGAGAACCAGCATGTGGAGATCCAGCAGAGCCATGGGGTGGGTTGTCGCCGATTCCGGCAGGACCTGCTCGACAATCATCAATCGTCCACCTGGCGGGATCGCTTGCCGGCAACTGCTGAGGATCTTGCCGGCGGACGCGTCATCCCAGTCGTGGAGAATCTGAGACAGCACGTACACGTCACCATTGCCTGGGACGTCGTCGAAGAAACTTCCGCCCACGACTGTCGTTCGTTCACCGATGCCCGCCGAACCAAACGTCGACGGCGCTTCCGCGACCACATGAGGCAGATCGAACAAAATTCCGCGTAGATGCGCGTGCCGATCGAGCAACCGGGTGATCAACGCGCCGGTCCCGCCACCGACGTCGACGACCGTTCCCACGTCAGACCAGTCGTGGTCGAGCAAAGGCAGCAAACGCAACTCGACCAGCCCTGCTTGGCCCCGTGCGAACTCATCGGCTGCCGACGGATTCTCGGACAACCATTCGAAGTACGGCTTTCCGAACGCCGCTGAAAACGATTCCTTCCCCGTCCGGATCGAATGCGCTGCGTGCCCCCACACGAGGTAGGCCTCGTTCGACATCAAGCCGACCAAGTGACGAAGCGAGCCCGGAGCGTCTGCCCGCAGAAGCTCACCGGCCTCCGTCAACGCAAATCGCCCTCCACCGACTTCCGCAAACAAGCCTTCCGCGACGAGGACCCGCAGGAATCGACCGAGTGCGTCGGCGTCGGCGCCCACGCTCGCCGCGAGATCGCCGAGCAAGCACGCACCGTCCGCCAATCGGTCGGGCACACCCAGTTCGCAGACAGCTGAAATAGATTGGGACACGATGTATCCCATGATCTGTTTTCTCACTCGGTGGTTGACATCGCTCATGTTCACGCCACCTCGGACAGCCGCGGGAAGAGTGACATCATCGCAGCATTCTTCAAATACGACGCGCCTGCCGTACCGCCGGTGCCAGGTACCGTTCCGATGACTTTCAGGGTGATGCCCCAGTGGCCGCGCTTCATCGCAACCCACGCACGGTCCAGGCGCCGCATCGCCTCCTCGAGAACGTGTGCATCCGGATGCGTCTTCCGCATCGAGAGATACACGTCCTGCAACGTAGTGTCCCCGACATCGATCTTCCCAATATGCTCGAAGTCACGGGGATCGAGTGGAGCGCAGGCGAACTCGACTTCACGAAACGCGCGCGACTGCACCGCGCTCCGCCCATGGGTGAAGCCGCGAATAATCGAGAAGGCGTCAACCGGCATCGTCGTGAGAACCCGGAAGAGCGCAGGCACCGCTTCGAGGCGGATCGATGCCCGGTCGAGGCGACTCTTTGCCGCTGCGGCCAGACCGTGGCGCAGGTCACGGATCGCCATCGAAATCGCTGTCGCGACTTGCCGATACAGACCTTCGAAGATCTGGATGCAGCGGATGAACATCTGCTCGTCGTGCAGGCGCGTCGTCGGCAACAACGTCAGCCGAACTGCACTTCCGATCTCTTCGGGGACGCCGTTCAGCGCCGGCGCGGCGTGTGAAGCAAACGAACTGTAGTCGGCGCCCGGCTGAGCCAGCGCCGCAAGACCGGCCGCAGCGACGGAAGGATCGAGCGAGAAATCGGGTGCGAGCCTGTCGAGTTGGGTCACGACCCGTGTCACTGCACGCGTCCGGACCACCTGGGGGGCGTGTGCCGACCTCCCGAGTGCTCGCGCCTCCAGCAACGCGAGGTCCATGGCCGCGGCAGCAACGAATGCGTCCACGCGCTGCGCGTCATCGGACCGGACGACCTGGTCGAAATAGTCGAGCCCGACATATGACAGATAGTCGCCATCCTGAGCATCGAACGTCATCGGTAGCCAGGCACCGAGAACATGATGCGCACGGTTGTTGTTATGGAAGTTTTGCAGCATGGCGACCAGGTGGGGCCGGACCCCGTTACGCCCGACCGTCTGATAATGGGCCGCGACAGCCGCATGGGGAAACTCCGCGTGTCCCGCCTCCCATTGTCGGAGCGCATTCTCGATATTGCGTCCAGACAATTCATCGGTCGTCGCTTCAGCAGCCTGAAGGCACGTGCCTCCGACGCCGATCACGCCGGAACGAACAAATTTCTGCTCGGCTTCGAGCAGTGTTTCGGAAATCAATGCGAAACTCGCCTCTCATCCGTACTGCGGTGTTCAGCTATCTTCGACGACGCGCGGCGAATGCGGATAGACACCCTAGGGAGACTTCTCGACACCCTTTCCGCTGGGGGGGTGACGTTTTCAACCCTGGGGTGCCTGTTCCGCCCGTAGGCACGTGCCCAGGATTGGGAGCGATACAGAACTCGAGGCAGGTCGATCCCACAGAAGGAAGAAATCTATGCACATAATCGCCAGAAGCGCACTCGAGACGATCAACGAAGCCGTTGTCGGCGCGAGCGCCCACAACCTGGGTGTCGTCAAGATATTCAGCCAACACCCTCAGTTGGCGCAATTCATTCCTGCTTCCAGCAATTTGGCGATCAGCTGGGTCAGGTTGGAGTGCGGTGAGGTGCTGGCGGTGCACAAGCACCCGGAGCCCAGTCTGATCCTGATCTGCGAGGGTTCCGGACGAACGATGGGCGGTGCGGAGCAGGAGGTCGCTGCCGGAGACATGATCCTCGTCCCCGGCGACTCCTGGCACGGCTTCGAAGGAACCCGGGACGGTTTCTGGGCGCTCTCGATCCAGTTCAACGGCAAGGCACTCTACGAGGACGCCGAGAAGCCCAACGCGGTGTTTGCAGGCGAGGTACCGAATCGGGCGGCTGTGCTCCTGGCGGACAACGAGAAGTACCTGCAGCAATTTGGTACCAGCAGCCTGTTGCAGCTGATCGATGCCCCCTCGTTCGACGACCCCCACGTTCGGGAACGGCTGCTCGACTGCCAGCAGACCTGGTCGGACGTGTTTCAGGACCTGCTGCACCTGCGTGTCGCGATGACTACCGATACGGCGCACAAGCAGGTGGCGCTCGACCATCTGGTCGAGGAACTGGGCCATAACGACAACCTGCGCAACCAACGGGGATCAGCGCACGCGCCGGTCACCGATGAGACGTTCGTATCGACAATGGAGTGGTTCAGGCATCAAATGCTGTACCGGAGCGACATGGTGCGCACTCTGCTGATGCATGTGGTGCTTGAAGGTAGTGGCGAAATCTGGCACCGGGAAGCGGCGCGAGCGTTTCCGGCAATTCCGCACTTCCAAGAACACGGAGAAGACGACGGCCAGCACGTGAGTATGGGGATCGATCTGCTCGATCGCGCAACGCCGGCCGAGATTCGAGAACTCCGCGAAGCACTCGCCGAGGGATGGAAGATGATCACGCAATTGTGCGACAGAATCGCGTCGCTCGCCCTGGCCGACACGGCGGTCCCCACGTACTCCACATGCTGAGCGTCCTCAGGAAAGTCGTCTGGTTCGAGGTTCCCAAACCCCGAACTCGACTCGACCCTGTGCCCAACGCCTCGCACCTTGCCAGATGGCAGCGGTGGTGTGACGCGGCGCAGCGGGACAGCGTGAACGCGCTCCGAGGCGAGCGACTGAGCAGATCCGTCTTCGGCGGACTTCGTCGTGACATCATGCTCGGGCTCGTGGCCATCGCGGTCAATGCAGGATGCGCCTTTGGTGCTGCGATCACGCTGAAATCGCTGATCCAGCACCTCGTCACCGGCGATCCAGCACTCACGACGAACCTCACGCTTGGTATCACCTGCATCGTGCTGACCTACTTGGCGTGGCTTGCATTGAATCACACCTTCATGCAAGCCGACGTGGTAGGCATCGGAGCCCGGACATACATCGAACAAAGGCTGCTGCACAAGAAACGCAGCATTGCCCCTTCCGACCAACCGGCCGACCTGGTCACGCTCCTGGACCGGGAGGCAGCACGCGTCGAAAATGCTTGGTCGGGACTCATTTTCATCATTCTGGCACTCGCAACTATCACCTTTACCTCCGCGTACTTCTTCGTGGCGTTGGGACTGAGCGCTCTGGCGGCACTGTCGGTGATTCTCGTCAGTTCCGCGGTGATCTACTGGAACGCCAAACAATTGAATGCCGCGCACGCTGCACTGTCGGTGACGGCGGCAGATCGCATCGAAGTCGGCCTGTTTTCGCTGAACAATCGCCTGCTCGCGTGGCTCAAGAACTGGAACGACGAACTATTTCGGCGCTATGCCGAGAAGCGAGATGGCGAGGAGCGCGCGCTCCTGAAAGCGGCGCGTCTCATCGCGCGGATCAACCTCATATCGACACTCACTCCGATCGTTGCCATGCTTGCCGCGGTGTTTACCCAGCTGGCCCACGTTGGTTACGTCGATCCAGCAGGCCTGTTGTCCACAATGGCGCTGGTCGGAGGCTTGAAATCCGTCGCCAACAATATCCCCTTCATTGTTCAGAGTCTGTCCCAGGGCATTGTCGGGCACTCCAACGTTGCGAAGTATCTATCCAGTCCGCACTCGCTGGACACCGATGCGACCGCAACGCGCCTACCGGCAACAACGGCGAAGCACATCGCCGTCGTCGGCGCCGCAGGCAGTGGCAAGACATCCGTTCTGAAAATCGGTGCACGCCACAGCAGCCAGGTGAACAGCAAAACGTTCTTCGTACCGGATGAACCGTGGATATTCCCTGGCGGGCTCTACGAGAATTTGTGTCTCTATCGAAGCGAATTTACCGACGACGAGGCCCGTCGAGCCTTGACACTGTCCCGACTTCCCGGAACCTTCTACGGCGATTACCTCTCGAGCAAGTCACGCGACCGGACCGGGGGCTGGAACGTGTCCCGCGGGCAGGGGAAGCGGCTGGAACTGGCACGGGCAATATTGGCCGAACCGAAGTTCGTTTACCTGGATCAGCCCACAGCAGGGCTGGACGACGACCTGGCGAATGGGCTGTTGGCCTCCCTTCTGCGCGGGCCGTGGCACGACACCACGGTCATATATGCAACGGACAAGCCCGATGAAAAAGATGCTGCAGACGAGATATGGGTAATGGCCGGAGGCGAAGTCGTGGAGGTGATGCGAAACCTCACACCACGTGCGGCGAATCCTGCTCGAGAACGCAAAAGGCATCTCGCTCGAGAGGATCGGTCGGTCGCTCGCTGTCCCCAGGGCCTGGACCGAGCGGAATTCTCGACTTCGTCACGCCGCAGTCTGATGAGCCTGGGCGTCGCGAAGGTCGCGGTTGTCGCATGCGTCCTGTTTGCGTGCCGCGACGTTCTGACGATTGTCGGTGACTACACGGCTGCCAGCGGCATTTCGACCACGAATGCGCGGACAGCAGCGACAACCCTCATCGCCGCACTGTCCGCCGGGGCCCTCCTGTCGATTTTCACCTCCCTGTTCATAGTCAAACGCAGCATCGTGGCGGCATCCCGAAAATGTCGGAATTACTTCTCGACCGTCATGAGTCCAAAGCCCTCCAGGCCGGCCTTCGACGAGGTCGATCAGGACTATCAGAGCAAACTGACTTGGGATCAACGACGTATCGACGAACTTCTGCCAGAAGTACTTCTGAATACGCTGGGTGCGGTTACATTGCTGCTCACGACCGCCGCGTTCGTATTGAGCAAGAACATTTTCGTCCTGCTGCCCCTTGTCGGGATGTGCTTCGCCTACTGGCACAGTTCGAAGCGGTCGGGAAGGCGACTGCAGGACTTCAACGATAGAGAGATCGGTACGACGTCGACCGTGTTGGAGCGGGTCGAGGCCATTACCTGGAGCTCAGCGAGATTCGACTTGGCACGCGACAACTCGGCCCTCGTCAATTGGCTGAACAAGAGTTTGATGAATCGCGCCTTCGCTTCGATGGACAATGCGGGCGCACGCCGCTGGTTCAACTACAAGCTCGATTTGATGGGTGTGCTCTTCCTGTCGATCGTCGTCGGTTCAACCGTGCTTGTCCAGGCCGGCGGCGGACCCGGCCTCAGCGGTGTTCTCGCGCTCAGTCTCTCGTACAGCCTCATCGCTGTTTTCGCCCGAGTGGGCCGTTGTCTGGTGGACCTCAGACAGGTTCTCGACAGCGCGGATCGTCTCCTCACGCCTCCGACCGGCCCGGCGCCGCGCTGGACCGGCTCAGCAGTTGAAGACGCAGCGCTCGTATCCTTTTCGGAGGTAACGTACGTCGCGCCGCAGACCGGGGCGGTGCTGCTGGAAGAGCTTTCCGAGTCCTTTGCCAGCCGAGACGTCGTGGTCATCATGGGCCCGAGCGGGGTCGGTAAGTCGACATTTGCGAAGCTGGTTGTGGGCAGTCTGCAGCCGACAACAGGCGTCCTCTCGACATTGGGCCGGACGACGGGATACGTCTCGAATTCCCACGCCGAAGACATCCTCCTCCTGACGTCGAGTCCGATCTTCAAGCCAGGCAGATTGATCGAACACTTCAACAGCCCGTTACCGCTCGAATTGGCTCGCGTCGTCGACTATCTCGACGTGGCAGACGTCGTCGGGCGACTACCGTCCGGATTCGACGAGCCCGTCCCTGCCACGGGTCAGTTGAATCTGAGCAAGACGGAACTGCAGCGGCTGGCGCTCCTCGACCTGTTGATCAATCGCCCGGCGGTCGCAATTCTCGACGAAGCGACTTCCGAGTTGAGTACAACAGCAGAGCTCTCGATATTGCAGGCCGTGATCTCTGCCTTGCCGGACACGCTCTTCTTCATCATCACGCACAATCCCGGGCTGACCGAACTTGCCAACCGAGTCTTCCACTTCAACGGCGAGCGACGCCTCCTCGAGAATTCTGGCCAGTCGCACACGACAGCCGATCGGAACTGGAATGGAAAGGAGGAAGACCATGGAATGGCTGCCCCAACGCGATGCGTTCTGTAACAGTCACAACGTTCCACGGCCACAACTTCCGCTGAGGAACATCGCGCACTGGAACGCGGTACTCCAGGGCAGCGTGAGCAGCAATGACGCCCTGCATCACGAGCGAGCGTACGTCGCACCCGGATACTTCTACATGCCCGTGTGCGACGAGCCCGACGATCGGACATTGGCGGAGTTGTCGAGCCTGGCGTCAACCGCCGACTGGTTGTTGGTCCCTTCCCTTCGCAGATCCGATCGCCGTCGGCGCGCCGACGTCATTGCAGTTCCATTCATGAAGGCGGCATTCTTCCGGTCTTCGCGAAGTGTGGACCTCGCCTTGCGAACCGCGGTAGGACCCAGCCAATACAAATCAATCGTCAGGCTCACGAGGAAGGCCGAAGCGGCGTGCACAACCGAGATACACCGTCTCTCGGACGTGGCAGAAGACAATCGGGTCCTGCGCGATTTCGCCTGCCTTCAGGCCTTGAATGTGGCCAAGTACGGACACGCCAAGAACCTCTATACGAGCGATGTGCTGCGTATGCTGGCACGCTCGTCCGAAGGTGAGAAATATTTCGTGAAGCTGGACTACGACAAGTATTCGAATACTCCGTTGGCCGGATCACTGAGCTACGCCGACGATCACCGTGGCGTGTTTACGAAACTCGTTCGGGGACTGGACCACGACCGAATTCCGCGTGGGTTGAATCTGTATATCGCCGACTACTACCAAATGTATCATTTCGCGGATCGGCTGGGTTTCGCGGACGTCTGCCTCGGCCGAGGCGCCATCGACGCGAAGGTCCGGGTGGGCGCAATTCACATTGTCAACCTGGACAACTGGCTGATTCCGGTCAACACACAGCGTACACAGGCGATGCAGGACTACGCGAGATCGCGACATGGAGACTGAGATGATCAGCGAAATAGCCTGGGCAGATGGAAGATGCGTGCGATTCGACGAGGTGATCCTGTCACCTGCCACCCATGGGTTGTCGTATGCCACGTCGGTGTTCGACGGTATCCGCACGTACGGCGGCAGCATCTTCAAATGCGACGACCACATAGCGAGGTTGCGGCGGTCCGCCGAGTTGTTCGGGCACACCGTGCACTATTCGAATGCGGACTTGGCCGACGCTTGCCACGAATTGGTGAGGGCCAACGATCTGGCCGATGCGTACATCAAGTGCTTGGTCTTCTATGACGACACCGATGTGAGTTTCAAGGCGCAGGGCTCTTCCAGCAAGGTGGTCCTGTTTGCCCTGCCCTTTCCTTCGAATTCGGCCGCGGAGCAATATCGGCTGTCGACGGCAACGTGGCGGCGTGCACCCGCCTCCTGTCACCCGTATCAGGCGAAGACGTCGTCTACCTACGCGTTGAGCTACTTGAGCCACCGCGGGCGGGCCGACGGCTACGATGACGTGCTCTTCCTCTCGACAGCCGACGCTGTGTGCGAGTCGAGCGGCTCGAACGTGTTCTTCGTCAAGGGGAACGCATTGTTCACGCCGACTGCCGAATTGGCCCTCGACGGGATTACCCGAAGGGTGATAATCGATGAGCTGTGTCCGCGACTGAAGCTCTCGGTAACGGAACGCGACATCGCCTACGGCGAGATCGGATCGTTCGACGCCGCATTTCTGTGCGGGACTGCGATCGAAATCATGGAGGTTTCCGGCATCGACGAGATCCGGTATGCGAAGTCCGCAGTGGTCGATGCGATTGCAACCGAGTATCGACACTTGACCAACGGCCGGTCCGCGATCCGATGACAAACAAGCAAGGTGGGTAAACCTTCCCCCCAGGGTTCCTAGCTTCACGGCCGTCGGACCGGGATAGTACTGGAAGGTGAAAGTCCATTTCGCCGAACGATATTCCATCCAGCGGGGTCTTCTGAATGAAACTGCTCATTCTCCATCGCGTTCCGTATTCCTTCATCGAATACCATCGTGTAATCGATCATGGAATTCACGATGTCGTCTACGTGGGCTCGAGCGCGCAACTTGCGACCGTGCCGCCCGACCTTCCTTGCACGAGGGTTGAACGCCCGGGTCGAGCAGGTCTGGCCGAGGAAGTTCGCACCCTGTTCTCCCCCGACGATGCCTTCGACCGAGTCATCAGCGTCTCCCAATACGAGATGATGGAGGCAGCGCAGATAAGACGGAGCCTCGGAATAGAAGGAGTATCACCGGAGCAGGTCCACATCGTGAACGACAAGATAGCGATGAAAGCCGCAGTCGCAGGATGCGGACTTCGCGTGCCCAGATTTGTTCGCTGCGATGAGGCGCTCACCGCTTCGTCCGCCGATGTCACTCCGTGGGCTGGGAAGACGGTGCTCAAACCACTCGATGGAACCGCCAGCAAGGATGTTGTCGTCTTCGCCACCTACGCTGACGCCGGCAGTGCGATCCTCAACCACCCTACGGGTCTGGAGGACTGGGATCCGGAACGCTTCCAGCTCGAAGAATATGTGGAGGGGCCGATCTTCCACTTCGATGGCGTGATGCTTGCCGGTGCGCCGGTGGCGATCATCGCCAGCAGATATCTGGGCACTTGCCTCGAGTTTGCCCAGGGAGTTCCGCAGGGATCGATTCAAGTCGACGACGACGGTGGGCGTTGCAAGGTAGCGGTCGAGTACCTTCGGGCCGTGGGTATCGACAATGGCCCATTCCATCTCGAAATGATCGAGGCCGCAGATGGAATGGTTTTCCTGGAGGTCGGCGCCCGCCCTGGCGGCGGACATATCAAGGAGACATTCCGGCTTGCCACAGGCATCGACTTGGTCGCGGCCGGTTTGGCCTGCAACCTCGATTGGTCACCTCTCGAAATCAATCCACTGAAACGGTGGTTCGAAAGTACGGCGAGCAGTACGGTCTACGGGGATTTCATGTTCCCGGGTCACCTGCTTCCGTCGCGGTACTGCGCGATATCGGGTGGAGAACGGTTTCAGGCCCACCCAGACGTTGTTCGATGGAAGGAGCTGGATGCGGGCGCTTCTCTTCCGGAGACCGTGAGCTATTTCGATTTCGAATTGCCCGTCAGCGGTATCGTCGCCGGCCGGTCGAGCTCTGAAGTGACCTCACTCATTCGCGAAATCCTGACGACCGTGCAAGTCGTACCGATTGAGCAACCCACGCAATGCCCCACACCTGGCTGACCGGACAGAACGTAAATCTGCTCGGTAAATACGTGGGTTGTCGGTCATTGGGGTGCGCAAGGTCGCCGCCGGAAGGCCGGTTGCCTTCTCTGCGTATCGGTTGGTGTTGACGGTTAAGCTGCCGACCTGCTCGGCCCCGGCGGGGGCGGGCGCAGTGGCGGCGGGTCCGGCTGACCGCCGCCATCCCCGCACACCTGCACGGCCGGGCGATCACCGACTGGCATCTGCCGACCCTCGTCCTCGACCGCCGGGGTCTGTTGTTGCGGTGCGCCGCGACCGAACTCGTCCCCGCCGCCGATCTGATGGCCAGCACGGTCGCGGTCGGGGTCGACTGGTCCCCGTCCACACTCGGCGCCGCCGCCATCACCGCTGACGGCCCGGCCGGGTTGTCGTCGGATTACCGGGGCTGGACGTACGACGACCGCGGCCTCGGAATCACACTGGCCCGCCTACAGACCGAAGGCCAGATGCTGCACCGCAAGGCGGCCCGGTTGACGCGGCTGGCCGTCGCCGAACCCGAGGTCCGCGCCCAACTCGAGGGGAAGATCGCCGTCCTCAACGTGCATCGGACTGCGGTGGGCGTCAAACGGGGCAAGATCAACCGGGAACTGGGATTCCACTTCGCCCGCCAGGTCACCGACTACGCCGCCACCGCGGGTGCGCAGGTGATCGCGGTCGAGGACCTCACCACCCTCGAGACCCGCGGACACGGACGAGTCAACAACAACCGGGCCCGCGCAGCCCGCCCGCCGTAATGCGACCGCCGCCCTCACGCACACCGCCGCGGGTGTGGGTGTCGCGGTGGTCACGGTGCCCGCCCGCGGATCCTCGGCACAGTGTCCGGGGTGCGACGAACCGCTCACCCGCCCCGGCGGCTGTCACACCGCATGGTGTCCCCGCTGCCTGGTCGGCGGCAACCGCGACCAGATTGCCGGGGTGAACCTGGCCACACGCGCGCTGCTCGGTAAGAACAAAGTGACCCGGCGGCGGGGGCAGCTGCCCGCGGTCCGGGTCGCCGAGCACGCGCCGGTCCGAAAGTCCCGGGACAAGACCAGTCCGACACCGCGTCGGCCGCGGCATCGCCGGGTTCGCCGCAGCCTCCGCACCGTCACACCGCGGGCGGGGGTGACTCCGAAACAGCATGTTCCTGCACCCGAAGCGTCGGTGTGGGACACGGTCCAACCCACACCACCACACGGTGATGCGGGTAGCCGTGACACACGTACATCTCAACCATCAGCCACACCAGTGGCAGATAGTACGAGATCTACGTAGACGCTCGTCTCCACCCGAATCCGAGCCTGCGCCTCAGCCAACCGGCGCTCGGCGTCCACGAGATCAGTGCCGACCGCGACTATGACACCTTGACGATCCGCAGAGGACCGGAGCGGACCGAGGAGTTGCCCTGGTTCGAGAGAACACTGCAACCGGATGACCCCCTCGGCCTGACGCGCGGCTTCGATGCCCTGCACGCGTTCGATCACCACATTCTCGTAACCAAAGAATGCGACGCAGCCTGCACCGCGCCCGGGTGCTCGCGATTGCGGCGGCAGCCCGGCAAGATGACAGATCGACTCCCGGACCAGATCGCGACCCATCGCACGGTGCACCAGCTCCCAAATGAAATCGCCTCCAGGACGGGTATTGCCCTCGATGATCCGTGGCCCGGCCGAACCGATACGCACTTCGGTATGGGCCGGCCCAAAGGAATGACCGATCGAACTGAGGAAATCGGTGACGAGACCGCGGAGCTCGGCAAGGGCCGATGCCGCGAGCACGGCCGGCATCAGATGACCGGTTTCGATATACCGTGGCGGGCCGGTGGTGGTTTTTGCGGTCACCGCGATGATGTCGTGCCGGCCATCCGTGGTGAAGGATTCGACGCTGTATTCGGGGCCGTCGATGAACTCTTCGACGAGGGTCGGCCCGGGGTACTCGCCGCGAGAGCAGGCGAATGCGGATTCGACCTGGTCAAGGCTGGAGACGCGAAGAACACCGGAGCTGCCGGCGCCTTCAGCCGGCTTGACGATGATCGGGCCGCCCACTGACTGAAGAAAGCTCCGTACCTCGGAGGCCGAATCGCAGCTTCGGGTCAGCACAGCTCCGAGATCACGGCCGGCCAGGTGCTCGCGCATGGCGATCTTGTCGCGGGTCAACCGGACGGCTTTCCGCGCATTGCCCTTGATGCCCAATGCCTCTTTGATCACGGCGGCCGGCATGAGGCCATGCTCGGTGAATGACACGACGGCATCGACGGGTTTAACCTCGTGCAGCTCCTGCGCCATGCTGAGCGCCTCTGCCTGGTTGCGGTAGTCGAATACGCACAGCCGGTGGGCGCGTCTGGCCTGCCGCGCGGTGACCGATTCGGAATTCTGAAACACAGACAGCTCGACCGGTAGATCTTCGATCATTCGGAAAGTCTCGTCATGTCCGCCGACGATCAAAATGTGAGCCATGCCGACCCACCTCCTCGAGGTCCGCTGATTCCCGGAGGTCGCGCTCGTCCGGCCGGTCTCACTTCCGGCCCTCGATTGCGCTGAAGCCGCAGGGCAGGAGCGTACTGCCGGTGAGTTCGAGGCCTGCGCGCTCGTATAGGCGCGCGTAGTCCTGAATCGTTCGCTCCCGGCCGCCCGTCATGACCAGCATGGCGACGTCCACCACATTTCCCCAGACGTATCCGCCATCCTCGCTGATCACCCGCTCCAGGACCAGGATCCTGCCGCCGGGCGCGAGTGCGTTCGCGCAATTGATGAGGACGCGTACCGAGTCGTCGTCGTTCATCGTGTGGAGAACGCTCTTGAGCAGGTGGACGTCGCCCCCGCCAGGCACCTCTGTGAAACCGTCGCCGGGCACAATGCCACACCGCTCATCGACGCCATATTCCCGCAAGGTGTGACCGGCCCTGGCCAGCGAGAACTCCAGGTCGTAAATCGTGCCCCGCAGATGATCGTATTTGCGCAACAGCTGGGCGGTCACGATGCCGTAGCCACCGCCGACATCGACGACGTGCCGATTGTCCGTAAAATCGATCGCTTCCGCGGTCTCGAGACCGGCGCGGATCGAGATCTCGTGCCAGCCCAGATGGAAGCGCTGGGCGGAGTCGGGGTGCTCGGCCAGGTAGTCGAAGAGGGATTTGCCGAAGAACTGGCCGAATCCTGTCTGTCCCGTACGTGCGCATTGGAGCAGCTCGCTCCAGGCCAGGTACGTTTCTGCGCCGGCAAAGAGCTCCACCTCGCTTGCGATCGATTCCGGATTATCCCTGCGCAAGAATTCGGCTCGCGGCGTGAGTGCGCATCTGTCATGCTCGTCCACGGAGAAGATCCCCGCGCTCATGAGTAGGCGGAGGATCCGCTTCAGCGCATCGGGATCAGTGCCGCTTCGTTGGGCGAGGTCGGCAAGCGCCATTGGGCCCCCCGCCAGCAGATCGGCGAGCTCCAGCTCGACGGCTACGAACAAGCAGCTGGATATGTTGTAGCCATGAACCATTTCTTTGACACAGAGACGGTCGGGCTTGTCACGGAAGTCGAAATACATGTGCGCCTTCGAAAGGTCGTGGAGTACAGCAATACGTGGAACTCCCGGACTCCCGGGCGTTCAACCAGCGTGAGGTTTCAGCGCGTCGCGCGATAGATACCCAGGGGCTGGCAACCATCCACCCCCGCCCGCACCACGTAGGTTCAGG
Organism: Rhodococcus sp. A14; assembly: GCF_011603105.1. Taxonomy (NCBI): domain Bacteria; kingdom Bacillati; phylum Actinomycetota; class Actinomycetes; order Mycobacteriales; family Nocardiaceae; genus Rhodococcus; species Rhodococcus sp. A14. Next base: position 36,330 of record NZ_JAAOQS010000014.1, read on the forward strand.
TGGTAATCGCAGGGTCCGATTCCGACCCCAGATTTCGCACCAGCCAACGCCCGTCGACGAGATGCATGAGGACCGGGCACACGTACCGGGGATCGTTCGGCTGCCACAGACCGCCCTCCAGCGCCGAGGCGTCGAGTACGTAGAGCGCCTCGACCCCCGGGGCGACCATCCTGGTGGCTGAACCGATTCCCCACGTCGCCGGATCTGGCAGCATCGCCCCGAACGACCGCACATGCACGCGCTCGAAATGCACCCACAGCGGATGATCCGGCGGCCCGGCAAGGGCCGCCTCAACCGCCTCACCATCCCACCGTCAACAGTCATCTGATAGTGGTTGCACACACCCACTTCTGCGCCAGTACCGCCCGGAAGTCGGGATCCACGTTCGGCCATATCGACCGGTTGAGTTCGCCCCGTCCACACACACCGGCATCAGGAATGCCCACGCCGCATTCACCAGATCTGTATGCCCGAGAAACCGCACCAGTTCGGCCGGATCCACCGCACGAAGCTGCCGGTACGTCTGCCGCACCTCGAGCGGCAACGAGTCGATCTGCTCGTCGGTCAGCTGAAGAAGCCGGACGCACGCGTCGAGAACTACCCGACAGGCAGCCACCGGTTGCCCTGCCCCTCGATCAACGGGTCGAGACGAAGCCGTCAGCGGCGTCGCCGGGGTCTGGGGTTTCCTCGTGCGCCATCTCCTCGAACACTTGACCGCGTCGCGCGCGCTCGTGTTGTCGAAAGGCCCGCACGTCCGCCAACTCCACCCGCCGGTGCCTGCCCGGCGACGAGTACGGAATCTTCCCGGCCTCCAGCAACCGCACCAACGTCGGCCGGGAAATGCCCAGCAGTTCCGCGGCCTCCTGCGTCGTCAACACCGTCCGATGCGGCTCCACCGTCACCGCCTGCCCCCGATCCAGAGTCGTGACCGCGTCGACGAGCAGCCTCCGGACACTGTCCGGCAACGGCGCCGAACCCTCCGGAGTCGAGATCGTCACATCATCCTGACCAGCGATAACATACTTCAACGCGGTGAGAAGGTCCCGATCGTCGGCGCCCGGCGGCAACACCGTGTGGTTCATCAGAGCGGCCATACCTCAACCATAAAGCGAAAAAAACGAACACAATCTCCTGCGCAGAGGACGAGGTAGCTCTCAGCCCAGCCCGTCGAGGAATGCCTCGACCACTTTCCGGTACTGCTCCGGTTGGTCGTCGTGGACGAGGTGCCCGGCCCGCTCGATGCGGACGTACTCGGCGCCGGGATGCCGCTCCGCCATGGTCCGCATCTGACCGTCGGGGGTGATCGTGAACTCCCCCTCGATCAGCAGGGCCGGAATCGTGATCGACGCCCACTGGTCCCAGAAGTGCCTGCCGCCCCACTCCTCGGAGATGTCGCGGAACGTGTCGACGTCCCCGTGCAGGTACCAGCCGTCGGCGCGCTTCTCGAAAGAATCCAGGAAGTACTGTCCGGCAACCGGACCGAAGAACTCGAACAGGTCTTCCCGGGTCGCGAACGGCTGCGGCCAGTTCGAGATCATCGCCGCCCAGTCCGCGGCGGTCCGGCCCCGGAAGTCGGGGGCCATGTCTTCGAGCACGAGCGCCGACACCTTCTCGGGGTGTTCGGCCGCCAGGCACCACGCGTGCAGGGCGCCCATCGAATGACCGATCACCACCCACGGCTCGGCGAAAGGCGCGAGTACGGCGGCCAGATCTTCCACGAACGCTTCCGTCGTCAACCGCGACGGTGCGGGCCTGCCGTGACCTGCGGCGTCGAACGTGAAGACGTGGCCGTGCTCGCGCAACCACGGCACGTGCCGACCCCAGGTCCGCGCGCTGCCCATCAGCCCGTGCAACAGCAGAATCGGCTGCCCCGTCCCACCCTCGTCGTGCAACGCACTCTCACCTGCCACCCCTCCGACGCTAGCGGAGTAATCTCGCCCGCATGGCAGTGGTGAAGATCAACGCAATCGAAATCCCCGAGGGCGCAGGCCCCGAACTCGAGAAGCGCTTCGCAGCGCGCGCGCACGCCGTGGAGAACTCCCCCGGCTTCCTCGGATTCCAGCTTCTGCGCCCCGTCAAGGGCGAGAACCGCTACTTCGTCGTCACCCAGTGGGAGAGCGAAGAGGCATTCGCGGCGTGGCGCGACGGTCCGGCCCGGGAAGCACACGCGGGTGAGCAGAAGAAGCCGGTGGCGTCCGGAGCTTCGCTGCTCGAGTTCGAGGTCGTTCTCGACGTCGCGGCAGCGAACAAGGGCTGAGAGACGGGGCCGAGCGGGAGGATTGACACGACGGCCCGCCGGGTGCAAAAGTTCGCAGGACAAAGCGATGGTTCGGCAGGAATCCGGTGCAATCCCGGAGCGGTCGCGCCACTGTAAATCGGAGTAGTCCTTCACGGGAGCCACCTCGACAGCCAGATACTGCGGCCATCGCCTGGACCTAGGGGACGCGAAATCCCAGGAGGAACTATGGCACTCGCCTACGCACCCGGCTCGTCGGTCGACACGACCCGTCTCGCCGTCATCTCTTTCGCGATCGTTCTGTTCGCGATGCTCGCTCTCTATCTCGTTGGCTTCGACCAGGGCGCGATTTCGCGCAGTGGCATGTACATGCATGAACTGATGCACGACGGCCGCCACCTCCTGGGTCTGCCATGCCACTGACCGATTCCTTCGCGAAACTCCTCATCCGCGGTCTGCTGGCCGGCCTGATCGCAGGCATCCTGGCCGGTGGCGTCGCGTTCGTCCTCGGTGAGTCGCACATCGATGCGGCCATCGCGATCGAAGAGTCGAACAGCGCCGCCGAAGCCGAAGTCCACTCGCACGATGCCACTCAGGCGGCCGAGCCGGCCGGGCACTCGCACGACGAGGAAGAGGCACTGGTCAGCCGTGACGGACAGCGCTTCGGGCTGTTCCTCGCCACGTCCCTCGCGGGCCTGGCTCTGGGAGCGATCTTCGCCGTCGTCGCGAATTACGCACGTCGAGTGACGACGCTGTCGGGACCATTGCTCGGTCTGACATTGGCCACATTGGGCTGGTTGGCAATCGAGGCGGTGCCGTTCTTCAAGTACCCCGCCAACCCACCGGCTGTCGGAGACCCCGAAACGATCACTCAGCGCACCTGGCTGTGGCTCGCCGCAGTCGTGCTGGGTCTGCTCGCGGTGGTGGCCTCCGTCTTCGCGGCGAAGGTCGCAGCGCAGGAATTCCTGTCGCTGCGAATCGCGGCGCCGGTTCTCGCCTTCCTCGTGGTGGTGACCATCGGCTACCTCGTGCTGCCCACCGTCAATGAAGTGGGCGACGACTTCCCCGCAGTGCTGCTGTGGCAGTTCCGCCTGTCGTCACTCGCGACGCAGGCCACGTTGTGGCTGGTTCTCGGACTGGCATTCGCGTTCCTCACGGAGCGTGCCACCCGGGCCACGACGCCCGCGTCGGCGAACGTCGCCTGACCCACCGTCAAGGCGTCAGCGGGACTCGTCCCATCGGGCCGGGTCCGCCTCCAGGGCGGCCCGGTCCCAGCCACCCCGCTCGGCCGCCGCGTCGTACGTGCTGTGCAGGAACTTCAGCAGTGCGGCATCGGGATCGTCTGCGGTTCGGACGGTCTCGTACGGCAGCAGGAACTGTCCGTTCTCCTTGCTGTAGAAGGCTCCGTCGGGCCCGACGGAGTAGTCGGCGAAACCGTCCGGTTCCGGGTAGGCGTACGCGTAGAACGCGCCTTCGACGCCACCACCGGGCCAGAAACCGCAGCTGCTCAGCTCGTGCGAGTAGCCCTCGACCATCACCCAGTCTCCGCAGTTCGGTGCTCCCCCAGGATGAGTCGGTGCGGTTCGCCCGGAGAACCGGGTGCAGGCCAGGTCGAGCGCACCCCAGAAGAAGTGCACCGGACTGACCTTCCCGATGAAATGGGAACGGAACTCGTGCAGGACGCGGTCCGCCTGCACGAGCTGCCGCCAGAACTGATGCACCGACTCACCGTCGTACGAACAGTGCTGGTTGTCCTCCGCGAACGGGACGGCGGGGTCCACCTCGTTGGGCCGGGCCAGAATCGTCGTCGCCACACCCAGTTCGGCCAGCGTGGCCATCGTCTCCGCATAGAAATCGGACACCGACTTCGGTTCGAGGGCAACCGTCCCGGTGCCGCCCGTACTCGTGCGGATCACCAGTCGATGGTCGGCGAAGTCGAATTCGATGTCGAAGCAGTCGGTGCCGTACGGGACTGTCGACGTCGTGAGACCGCGGGGGCTCACGTACAGCGGAACCTGCCACCAGTGGTTGATCAACGGTGCGTGGGCCAAGCGGATCTTCCCGACTATCTGCGTCCACATGTGCAGGGTGTCCCGCGTCGACGTCCAGTCGTCCACCTTCAACGCCGGCCATGCATCTCCGGGTCGTGTCTGCTCGCGCACAGTGCCTCCCTGCCGACGACGTGCTTTTCAATGTGCCCCCTCGTCCGGGGTGATGGCAAGCACGTCGCATCGATACCCGGGTAGGGGTGAACTCCACTCCGTGGGGTGATGTGCCGCGACGTCGCCGATACCAGCATGGGGACATGACCACTCGTACTGCACCCTCGGTCCCGCAGACGGTCGAGCGCGCGTACTGGCTGCTCGGACTCGCCCTGTTCGCCGGCGTGGTCGAGGCCATCGCGCACACATCGACGGCGTTGGAGGGCCCGGACGCCGACGTCGGCAGCCTCGCCGGACAACTCGCGGTCCGCGTCGTCGTCTACGGCGCGGTGCTGTTCGTCATGACCCGATTCCGCAGTGGCAGGGCGTGGGCGCGGAACACTCTCGCGATCGGTCTCGGCGTCTTCGGCGTCGCTTCGCTCGTGATGGAGCCGCTCGCCTGGCTGTCGGCCGGCAACGACCCGATGTCCGCCGTCGCGGGTCTGACGCTCGACGCCGCGGTGATCGCGACCGCCCGGCTCACCCATCTCGTGGCGGTGATCGCGGCGGTGGCACTCATGTTCCGGCCCGAAGCCAACCGGTACTTCACGCGCCGCTAGTTCACCTGGGCCGCGCTCGCCTGCGTCAGAAGCTGCAGGAACACGTCCTTCGGCTGCGCGCCGGACACGGCGACGCGGCGGTTGGCGACGAAGAACGGCACCGCCGATACCTGCAGTCGACGGGCGGTCTCGAGGTCGGCGCGGACCGCGTCCGCACCGGCATCGGATTCGAGTTCGGCGCGGACGGTGTCGGCGTCGAGCCCGGCCCGCGACGCGATGTCGACGAGCACCTCGCGATCGTCGATCACGGCTCCCGCACCGAAGTGGGCGCGGAACAGTTCCTCTACCATGGCATCTCGCTCGTCGCCCGCCAGGTGGATCAACCGGTGGGCGTCGAAGGTGTTGGCGGCGATCACGGTGTCGAAGTCGACATTCAGCCCCTCGCCGGCCGCCGTGCGCGCAACGTGTCCGAACATCTGACGGACCTGCTCGGCAGGCATGCCCTTGCTCTCCGCCAGGGCGTCGAGTTCGCTGCGCCGCTCCCCCACCGGCGTCTCCGGCGACAGCTGATACGACCGCCACACCACGTTCACCTGGTCGCGCCCCTCGAACTCCGCGAGGGCCGACAGGAAACGGTGCTTGCCGATGTAGCACCAGGGGCAGGCGACGTCGGACCAGATCTCGATCTCGATGTCGCCGTCGGTGTTCTGCTGTGTCGTCACAGTTCAGTGGAACGAATCGCCGGTGCATTCTGTTCCGCCGGGTTCGACACGGTGTTTGTCTTGGTTCGCCGCGCTGCATTTCCGCACGCCGGATTCGACCGAACGGTACGGTGATGGAATCGACACGGCGAGAGTAACGTCGTATCGATCGTGCCGCTGAGCAAGGGGCGCTCGTCGCGATGCCCGGACAATCGACGGCCGACAGTTGCGGAACCCGAACTCCTCCAGGAGTAGCCATGGTTTACGTCTCTTCACCGAGCAAGTCCGTCGAGTCACTCGGAATCGTGCTGATCGCCGTCGGAGTCGTCCTGCTCGCCCTGCTCACCCTCTACCTGGTCGGATTCGACCAGGGTGCGATCTCCCGAAGTGGCATGTACCTGCACGAATTGATGCACGACGGCCGCCATCTCCTGGGAGTTCCCTGTCACTAGTTCCACCACCACCACTGGAGCACGCGATGAACTCTCCAGCAGATTTCGAAGCACAGGCGAACAGGGTCGCGGAGTACGGCCCGATCCATCACGCAGAGATGGATTCGCCGTATTACCTGTCCAATTCCGCGTTCGACGCGTTGCGACACGTTCTCCACGACGTCGGCGGCCAGGCCGCCCTTCCCGTCAAGTACGAGGAGAAGGTCGAAGAGGACTGGGAGATGAGTACGTACGTGACGTGCGAATGCCTCGGATGGCGCGGTGTGTGGAACTCCGAGGAGCGCCGCCGCGCCGAGAACGACCTGGGCGCAACGCTGTACTTCGGGTTGCCGTACTACGCGCGGTGGATCACGGTGGCCGCCAAGACACTCATCAACAAGGGCCTGATCACGCCCGACGAACTCTCCGCCAAGATCGACGAGGTCCGGACCCGGTCGGGTGGCGGAAACGCGACCGGAGGCCAGTCATGACGAAGTTCGAGATCGGCGACCGGGTCACCGTCAAGGACGCGACCTCGATGTTCCACACCCGAACCCAGGCATTCATCCGCGGGCGCACCGGAGTCGTCGTCGAGCACCGCCCGGAGTGGGTGATTCCCGAGGACGAGGCGTGGGGTCGCGTGGAAGACGGCCGGACCGAGCCGTTCTACGTCGTCCGCTTCCGGCAGACCGACCTCTGGCCCCGCTACACCGGATTCGAGATCGACACGTTGGAAACCGAGTGCTCCGAGCGGTGGCTCGAGCCGGCAGGAGAGGCGGACACATGACGCATTCGCACGACGATCACGCCCCGATCCAGGCCTCGGAGGAGGTCAGCGAGTTCGAGATCCTGGAGACCGCCATTCGGGAACTGTCCATCGAACACGGACTGTTCTCCCGGGAGGATCACCGCCGCTTCTCCGAATGGGCCGAATCGGTAGGGCCCTCGGGTGGTTCGAAATTGGTCGCGAAAGCGTGGGTCGACCCGGAATTCAAGAAGCGGCTGCTGGCCGACGGCACCGAAACCTGCAAAGAAGTGGGGATCGACTGGCGCGACCCGACCGGAACGGGCACGCCGAGCGACTACACGTACTTCTACGTGCTGGAGAACACCCCGAAGGTCCACAACGTCATCGTCTGCACGTTGTGTTCGTGCTATCCGCGGCCCGTTCTCGGTATGTCTCCGGACTGGTACCGCACCCCCAACTATCGCCGCCGGTTGGTGCGCTGGCCCCGCGAGGTAATCGCGGAGTTCGGCTTGCACTTCCCGTCGGATGTCGAAGTGCGCGTGCATGATTCGAACCAGAAATCACGGTTCATGGTGATGCCGATGCGCCCCGAGGGCACCGAGGGGTGGAGCGAGGAACAACTGGCGTCGATCGTCACCCGCGACACCATGATCGGTGTTGCCGTCCCACAGGTCGATTGGACTGCGACCACACCACCCTCGGACAACGGAGGAACCGCGCGATGATGACGGACAAGGCATACGACGTCATCCTGAACACGCTGACGCCGGAGACGACCCGCGACGACGTGACGCTGCCGGACCTCGACCGCAAGCCCGACCCGTGGGAATCGAGCATGCAGGCCACCGCGGAATGCCTGTCCTGGCGTGGCGCCTGGGACAATCTCGACAGGCGCCACACCGAGGACCAGCTGGGCGAAACCGTCTACCGCGACTTCCCCGTCCGCTCCCGGTCCGTCGTCGCCACCGCTCACGCGTTGATGGACAAGGGCGTCATCAGCCCAGACGAACTCCAGGCGAAGATGGAGGAAGTGCGGGCACGGTTCAACCGTCGGTAGCCGGCCGCACTCAGGACTCGAGTGCCGCGTCCAGCGTGATCTCGACTCCGGTGAGCGCCTTGCTCACGGGGCACGACTCCTTGGCGGCCTGAGCGGCCTTCGCGAAGCCGTCGGCGTCGAGACCGTCCACCTCGCCGCGGACCGTCAGCTTGATGCCGGTGAGCTTGAAACCCGGGTTGTCCGGTCCGAGTGAGACATCCGCCTTCACCTCGAGGCTCTGCGGGGTGCCGCCTGCCTCTGCGATGAGTGCGGACAGCTGCATCGCGTAGCAGGAGGAATGCGCCGCGGCGATCAGCTCCTCCGGGCTGGTGGTTCCCCCCGCCTCTTCGGCCGCCCGCTTGGGGAACGAGACGTCGAACGTCGCGACACCGGAACTGGTGAGTTCCACCTGGCCGCTTCCCTGTTCGAGCGATCCGTTCCAAGCGGTCCGTGCGGTACGTGTCGGCATGCCACATCCTCTCGTGGTTCTTCGGTTTACGTGTCGAACCTACTCGTACCGGGCGGCCATCCGCAGCGCGCGGGAACGCAGGGCGGCCCGCAGAGCGTCCGGTGCCAGCACTTCCGCGTCCTCACCGAACGCCCACAGAACCCCGCGTGCGTGGGAGTCGTCGCCGAACACCACTTCCAGGCGCACCCGGTCGCCGTCGACCGACTGCTCGGATCGGACGGCATAGGCACGCTCCACCAGGTCGTCGCGACGCTCACGGTGCACGAGAACATCGGCGACCACCGGTGTCCCGCGCGCCCGGAACGCCGAACGGCGACGCTCCCAGATCGCGGCGAGGTCGATGTCGGCCGATCTCTGCGCCGGCTCGTCGAGTTCACGGACGTCCTCGATCCGCTCGAGCCGGTACGTCCGGTCGCGGCCGGCGTCCGTCGCCACCAGATACCACCGTCCCGCCGCATGGATGAGGCCCTGCGGGTCGATGACGCGCCACACCGCATCGTTGCCCCGCGACGGGTAGAGGATGCTCAGCCGCCGGCCCACGAAAACCGCCTGCTGGATCAGCCCGAGGTGATGGTCGACCGGTTCCGGATCGGTCAGCCACGTTCCCTGGGTGACGAACACCCGCTCCGCCACCTTCGTCGCCGCGGCCCGGTGCGCGTCCGGCATCGCCGCCACCACCTTGCGCATCGCCGACGCGAACGCCGGCGCCATGCCCAGCGATTCCGACGTCACCGCCGAGCCGGCCGCCAGCAGGGCCTTGGCCTCGTCGACAGTCAGGCCTGTGAGGTCGGTGGTGAATCCCGGCAGCAACCCGAAGCCGCCGTCACGGCCGCGTTCGGCGTACACAGGTATCCCCGCCGTCGACAATGCGTCGATGTCCCGCAGCACGGTGCGCGGGGACACCTCGAGTTCGCGGGCCAGCGCCGACGCCGACATTCGCCCGCGGTTGCGGAGCAGGAGGACGAGCGAGAGCAGGCGGTCGGCGCGCATGGGAAAAGTCTGTCAGAAATACATGACAGAAGATGTCATGTTTTGCGGCGATAGTTGCCTCATGACGAACACGACAGATCCCCGGCCCCTGTACCTCGAAGCCCTCACCTGGACGACCGGCCTCATCGAGAAAGTCCGCGAGGACCAGCTGACGGCATCCACTCCGTGCGCCGACTTCGACGTCCGCACCCTGCTCGGCCACCTGGTCGCCACCGTGGAGCGTGCGCGCGTGATCGGTGAGGGCGGTGACCCGAGCACCGTTCCGCTCGTCGTCACCGACTACCCCGGCGACGGCTACGCGGACGCCTACCGGTCCGCCACGGACCGCGTGTGGTCCGTCTGGACCGACGACAGCCGGCTCGACGCGACGGTGACGGCGCCGTGGGGCACGGTCCCCGGCCGTGCCGCTATCTGGGGCTACATCAACGAGACCCTCGTGCACGGATGGGACCTGGCCGTCGCCACCAGCCAACCCTCCGAAACCCGCCCGGAGCTCGCCGAGGCCATGCTCGCCGTCGCACGGCACGCGATCCCGGCGGATACGCGCGGCGGGCACGTGCCGTTCGCGGACGTGGTCGAGCCGCACCCCACCGCCGGTCCCACCGAGCGCCTCGCCAACTGGTCGGGACGCAAGAGCATCTGACCCCGCACACACGAACGGGCCGCCGGTGGAAACCACCGGCGGCCCGTTGTCGTTCGACTACTGCCTTGTCTACTCCGAGTCTGCTGCGCCCGACTTGGCCAGGTCGACCGGAACCTCGTCGGGGACCGTGACCGGCTTCGTCTCGCCGCGGAACGTGAACTTCGCGTCCTCGCCCGCGCCTTCGCCGTCCCAGTTCTCGACGTCGACGTACACGATCTGACCGGGGCCGACCTCGCCGAAGAGAATCTTCTCCGACAGCTGGTCCTCGATCTCGCGCTGGATGGTGCGACGCAGCGGCCGCGCACCCAGGACCGGATCGAAGCCACGCTTGGCCAGCAGCGACTTGGCCTTGTCGGTGACCTCCATCGTCATGTCCTTGTTCTTCAAGGCCACCTCGACGCGTGCCACCATCAGGTCCACCATCTGAACGATCTGCTCGGTGGTGAGCTGGTGGAACACGACGATGTCGTCGATGCGGTTGAGGAACTCGGGACGGAAGTGCTTCTTCAGCTCGTCGTGGACCTTGAGCTTCATCCGCTCGTAGTTCGACTCGTCGCCCTTACCGGACGTGAAGCCGAGACCCACAGCCTTGGAGATGTCCGAGGTACCGAGGTTCGAGGTGAAGATGAGCACCGTGTTCTTGAAGTCCACGGTCCGGCCCTGACCGTCGGTGAGACGGCCGTCTTCGAGCACCTGCAGGAGCGTGTTGTAGATCTCCTGGTGTGCCTTCTCGATCTCGTCGAACAGCACCACGCTGAACGGCTTGCGGCGCACCTTCTCGGTGAGCTGGCCGCCCTCTTCGTAGCCGACGTAGCCGGGAGGGGCACCGAACAGCCGCGACGCGGTGAAGCGGTCGTGGAACTCACCCATGTCGATCTGGATGAGAGCGTCGTCCTCACCGAACAGGAAGTTGGCGAGCGACTTGGCCAGCTCGGTCTTACCGACACCGGACGGGCCGGCGAAGATGAACGAACCGGACGGACGCTTCGGGTCCTTCAGGCCGGCACGGGTACGACGGATGGCCTTGGCGACAGCCTTGACCGCGTCTTCCTGACCGATGATCCGCTTGTGCAGCTCCTCCTCCATGCGGAGCAGACGCGTGGTCTCCTCCTCGGTGAGCTTGAACACGGGGATGCCGGTCCAGTTACCCAGGACCTCGGCGATCTGCTCGTCGTCGACCTCGGCGATGACGTCCAGGTCACCGGAACGCCACTGCTTCTCCCGCTCTGCACGCTGAGCGACGAGGGTCTTCTCCTTGTCGCGCAGGTTCGCGGCCTTCTCGAAGTCCTGCGCGTCGATCGCGGACTCCTTCTCGCGGCGGGCGTCGGCGATCTTGTCGTCGAACTCGCGGAGGTCCGGCGGTGCGGTCATCCGGCGGATGCGCATCCGGGCTCCGGCCTCGTCGATGAGGTCGATGGCCTTGTCCGGCAGGAAGCGGTCGTTGATGTAGCGATCGGCCAGGGTGGCCGCGGCGACGAGTGCACCGTCCGTGATGGACACGCGGTGGTGCGCCTCGTAACGGTCGCGAAGACCCTTGAGGATCTCGATGGTGTGTTCCACCGTCGGCTCGCCGACCTGCACCGGCTGGAAGCGGCGCTCGAGTGCGGCGTCCTTCTCGATGTACTTGCGGTACTCGTCGAGGGTGGTGGCACCGATGGTCTGCAGCTCACCGCGGGCGAGCTTCGGCTTGAGGATCGAGGCCGCGTCGATGGCGCCCTCGGCCGCGCCTGCACCCACGAGGGTGTGCAGCTCGTCGATGAACAGGATGATGTCGCCGCGGGTGTTGATCTCCTTGAGGACCTTCTTCAGGCGCTCTTCGAAGTCACCGCGGTAACGGCTGCCGGCCACGAGCGACCCGAGGTCGAGCGTGTACAGCTGCTTGTCCTTGAGCGTCTCGGGGACCTCGCCGTTGACGATGGCCTGAGCGAGACCCTCGACGACGGCGGTCTTACCGACACCGGGCTCGCCGATCAGCACCGGGTTGTTCTTGGTACGGCGCGACAGCACCTGCATGACGCGCTCGATTTCCTTCGAGCGGCCGATGACGGGGTCGAGCTTGCCTTCGAGGGCGGCCTGGGTGAGGTTGCGACCGAACTGGTCGAGCACCAGCGACGTGGACGGGGTGCCCGCCTCGCCGCGAGTGCCGCCGGCCTCGGCCGGCTCCTTGCCTTGGTAGCCGGAGAGCAGCTGGATCACCTGCTGACGCACCCGATTGAGGTCGGCACCGAGCTTGACCAGCACCTGCGCTGCGACGCCTTCACCCTCGCGGATGAGGCCGAGCAGGATGTGCTCCGTACCGATGTAGTTGTGTCCGAGCTGCAGTGCCTCGCGCAGGCTGAGCTCCAGGACTTTTTTGGCACGCGGGGTGAAGGGGATGTGGCCGGACGGGGCCTGCTGGCCCTGGCCGATGATCTCCTCGACCTGGCTGCGCACTCCTTCGAGGGAGATGCCCAACGACTCCAGCGACTTGGCAGCGACACCTTCGCCCTCGTGAATGAGGCCGAGCAGGATGTGCTCCGTACCGATGTAGTTGTGGTTGAGCATCCTGGCTTCTTCTTGAGCCAGGACAACAACGCGCCGTGCGCGATCGGTGAACCTCTCGAACATCGCTCTCCCTCACACTTTCCGACGTGCAGTCACGAGACCGGGTGTCTCGTCCCTGTTCGCCGCGTTTCGCTCCGGCACTACAAGCAGATCGCCAGCGCCTGCTCCGAGGGCCGAAGGCCCCGAACCGACGAAGGTTCCACGACCCCAGCTATTACTCTAGTTGGCTGCCGATCGACCTGCTGCCCCTCCACCCCATTAGATGGACGAGCAGGCCTGCTTACCCGTATTTAACGCCCCAGCTCCGGCAATCGTTTCCCGTTCGCTGTACGCCTGGAGCGAACAGGCTCCGCGATGCCGATGTGGACCACCATTTCGTAGCCGCCGGGACTGGCTCGAATGGACACTTCTTTCCAGTTGTTCACCATCCAGACGTACCTGGACGGGACCCTGCGGGTACGTCGTGACCGTGGTGTCGCAGAAATGCGACAACCTCTTGCCCGCGAAGTTCGCGACCCGTTCCCCGAAGGAAGCGAGACCTGCGTGTCCGGACAGGGTATGTCGATGAGCTGTGAGTTCGCCACCCATACCTTTCCGCCGGCGTCGGCCGCCGTTACCCAGCGGGTTGCTCAAGACTCCCCCGGTAACCGGCTAGGAGGCGAGAAAGGGCTACCCCGCGACGGGGGCGACGAAACGGCACGGCACGTCGCGCGGGTGGGCGGGATCGAGCGCGTTGAGCACGAATCCGGCGGCCCGTGCCGAACCGGCGACGGCGACGTGGTCGGAGTAGTCCTGCTCGCAATCGTCCTGGACGACGATGTTCGTGGTGTTCGGACCCGGCTCGATGCCGCTCGTGTACGGGACGACCAGTTCGTCGTAGCGGGTGGCGATATTCGTGTACTCGATGCCGGGAACGTAGACCCCGTCCGCCCGCATGCGGTCGATGAACGCGGACCCCTGGAACATCTCGGGGCAGGCCCCACAGACGGGGAAACCTGCCGCCACCTCGTCGTCGATGCCGAGCGCCCGCATGGACCGCCCGACGCTGATCTGATCGTTGCCGTACGTTCCGTGCCACGGCGGTGCCAGTGACACGATCTTCGAGACCTTGTCTGCGCCGCCGAAGAACTTCACGTAGTTGTTCGCCTGCAGGGTGCCCTGGGAATGTCCGACGAGATCGACTTTCGAGGCCCCCGTGCTCGACAGCACCTGATCGACGAACGTGGCGATCTGAGCGGTGCCGGTGTCGATGGGAGTCATCCCGCCGATCGCATCGAGCGGCCACGGCAGTTCGGGGAAGTTGCCGTAGGTGAGGGAATACACGCAGTAGCCCTCGTTGGCGAGAAGCGGCGCGTATACCGCCCAGTTGGTCTGGCGTGCGCCTCCCGTCCCGTGGACGAGGACCACCGGTTCGGGATGCGCGTCACTCGGCACGCAGGACCAGTCGTTCGAACCCGGGGCCGAACCGCCCGGATTTCCCAATTCGAGGGGCACTCCGGCGAGGAAGGAATCCGGCACCGGATAGGTAGGCGCTGCGGACGCCACCCCGGACCACATCACGAACGCCAGGAACAGAATCACTGAAACGGTCACGCAGCGCCGCACAGCTACCCCCCGAACTTCCCGATTAACGGATCAGTGCGGGACGGTAACAGTCCAGGTCACGTCGCGGAGCGAATCAGCGAATTCGGTCCCCAGCTAACTTTCAGTTCGCCTTGTTGTAGGCGTCGATAATTTCCGCGGAGATACGCCCGCGCGCAGAAACCTTTTTGTTGTTCTTGCGCGCCCATTCCCGGATAGCGGCGCTCTGTTCCCGATCGACCGAAACTCGGGACTTGGTGGCGGCCGGAGCCGCCACGGTCTTGCCGCGCTTGCGCGAGCTCACCTTGCGCGCGTGGGAAACCCACACGTCGAGCTGCTCGCGCAATTTCGCCGCATTCTCCGAGGAAAGGTCGATCTCGTACTGAACACCGTCGAGTCCGAACTCGACCGTCTCGTCGGCAGACGCCTCTTGATCGACATCGTCGATCAGGGTGACAGTGACCTTCTTAGCCATGGGATGAAATTCCTCTCGAATGAAGCGACGTCTCATCGTCAACGTGAGCTACGACCCGGAGATAACCATACCCCTGTTCTTCCGATTCGGAATACGAGGAATGGATCGAATTTATCCGCGCGAATTCACCCTGGTGAATCAGCGAGTGGAAGGACGAACAATGGGAAAGAGGATTGTTTCGCGGATTCCCAATCCCGTCAAAGCCATGAGCAGACGGTCGATTCCCATTCCGGTACCGGTAGTCGGCGGCATTCCCTGCTCCATTGCGGCGAGGAATTCTTCGTCGAGGGCCATCGCCTCGTCGTCGCCGGCCGACGCGAGACGCGCCTGATCGACGAACCGCTCACGCTGGATGACCGGATCGACCAATTCCGAATAGCCCGTGGCCAACTCGAACCCGCGGATGTAGAGGTCCCACTTCTCGGTCACCCCGGCCTTGCTGCGGTGGTCACGAGTCAGCGGCGACGTCTCGACCGGGAAATCACGGACGAACGTCGGCTCGAACAACTGGTCGCCGCACTGGTGCTCCCACAGTTCCTCGACGAGCTTTCCGTGCCCGTACCCCTTGTCCTTGGGGACCTCCAGGCCTACCTTCTCGGCGAGCGCCAGTAAATCCTCGACGGTGCTATACGGAGTGACCTCGACACCGATCGCCTGCGACAGCGACGGGTACATCTCGAGGGTCTTCCATTCACCACTGAAGTCGTATTCGGTGCCGTCGGCGAGAGTGACGACCTGCGAACCGAAAGCGGCCTGCGCCACTTCCTGGACGAGTTCGCGGATCATGACGGCGGAATCGTCGTACGTGCCGTACGCCTCGTACGTCTCGAGCATCGCGAATTCCGGCGAGTGCGTCGAGTCGACACCCTCGTTGCGGAAATTCCGGTTGATCTCGAAGACCTTCTCGATACCGCCGACGACGCACCGCTTCAGGAACAGTTCGGGCGCGATACGGAGGTAGAGATCGATATCGAGGGCATTGGAACGCGTGATGAAGGGACGGGCCGCCGCGCCACCCGCCACCGTCTGCAGCATCGGCGTCTCGACCTCGAGGAACCCGCGACGCTCGAGCGCGTTCCGGAGCTCACGGACGACAGCCACCCGCTTACGCGCATTCTCCCGCGCCTCGGAGCGCACGATCAGATCGGCGTAGCGCTGCCGGACCCGCGACTCCTCGTTCATCTCCTTGTGCGCAACCGGCAGCGGCCGGAGCGACTTGGACGCGATCTGCCACGAATCGGCCATGACGCTCAGCTCACCGCGACGCGAACTGATCACCTCACCGTGCACGAACACGAAGTCACCGAGGTCGACATCGGCCTTCCACGAGGCCAGAGCGTCCTCCCCGACCGCGGCGAGACTGATCATCGCCTGCAGCTGGGTTCCGTCGCCTTCCTGCAGCGTCGCGAAGCACAACTTGCCCGTGTTGCGCACGAAGATCACCCGGCCGACGACGCCGACCTGGTCACCGGTGGCCGTGTCGGGCTCGAGTTCCGGGTACTTGGCCCGGATCTCCGCCAGCGAGTGGGTGCGCGCCACCGACACCGGGTACGCCTCGCGTCCCTCCGCGAGGATGCGCTCACGCTTCTCCTGGCGGATCCGAAGCTGCTCGGGGGTGTCGTCGACTGGCTGGGCTGCTACTTCACTCACGGGTCACCAGCCTAATCGACGCCCGCGCGTGCCCCTATTCAGAGGTCAGTGAGTTCAGAGGTCAGTGAGCCGAGACGGTGGCCAGCTCCCGCACGCAGTGCTGCGTGGCGATGAGGGAGCCCAGCAGTCCCGCCGCCTTGATCGCCTTGTACCCGCCGACGAGATCGGTCGCCTTGTGCAGACCCAGCTGCTGCAGCGCCGCCGCGGCGAGACTCGACGTGTAGCCCTCGGAGCAGACGATGATCCACTCGACGTCGTGGTCCACTGCCAGCGCCAGGTGCGCCGAGCTGGTGGGATCGCAACGCCACTCGAGAACGTTGCGTTCGATCGCGAGCGCACCGGGAAGCGTTCCCTCGATCGCTCGCTGCGCCTGCGGGCGGATGTCCACCACGATCGCGCCGCGAGCCACGGCCTCGGGCAGCTCGAATGCGTACATGCGGTCGATCTGGGTGCGGGCCTCTTCGAGCATCTGGTCGATGTTCACTTCGAACCACCCTCGGGGAGATCGGTGAGCTCGGTCCGGGTACGGCGCAGCGTGCCGTGGTCGGTGACCTCGTAATAGGACATGGCCGACAGCGGCGGCGAGTAGGCGTGCACGCTCAGCGTCGGCGTCACCACCTCCGCCCCCGGTGCGTCCGGCGCCCGCACGACGTCGTGAACCCAGCCGAGCGGGAACGAGGCCTGATCGCCTGCCTCGAGAGTGCGGTGACGCAGACGGTCACCCGCCCAACGGAACTCGGACAACGCGCCGCTGAGAACGGTGAGCGCGCCGAAAGAGCCTGCGTGGTCGTGCAATTCGGTGTTCAGGTCGGGAACCCAGCTGATCAGCCAGACGTCGACGTCGTCGTCCGAGTAGAGCCGGGTCGACCAGCGCTCGTGGGTGGGCCAGCTCTGCGGGAGCAGGACGTCGTGGCGGCCGTCGAGGACCTCGGAAGCACCCTGGTCGGTGATGCGCAGCAGGTCAGCCGGGCGAAGACGGGTGGGTACAGATGCAGAAGAATACGTTGCGAGCACGAGAGAGACTCCCAGAAGTGTGAATTGGTCAAGGCAGCGTTCAGCCTCGACAACACTCCTGAGCACTCGTGCAGAGATTCACGGGGACCATTCTGACATAACTTCCGCGAAGAGGGAACCCGTCACTCGAGCGGGCTGCGACGCGCCCCCCGGCGAGCCTGATTCCGCTCGTAGACCAGGCGCAGCCCTTCGAGCGTGAGATCCGGTTCGTGCTCGTCGACGGTTTCCGTCTCGGGCATGATCAGCGGCGCGCGGTCACCGGTCGCGATCACCACCACGTCGGAACCGGAGAAGGCGGGCAGTTCCTTGCGTACGCGGCGGACCAGCCCGTCGACGAGCCCGGCGAAACCGAACACCGCACCCGACTGCATGCACTCGACGGTGTTCTTGCCGACGACGGAGCGGGGACGCACCAGTTCGACCTTGCGCAGAGCCGCCGACTGCGACGCGAGTGCGTCCGAGGAGATCTCGAGGCCCGGCGCGATGGCGCCGCCGAGGAACTCACCCTTGGCGGACACGACGTCGACGCACGTGGACGTCCCGAAGTCGACCACGATGCACGGTGCGTCGTAGAGGTGATGCGCCGCAAGACTGTTCACGATCCGGTCGGCGCCCACCTCCTTGGGGTTGTCGACGAGCAGCGGAACACCGGTTCGCACCCCGGGTTCCACCAGCACGTGCGGGACGTGCCCCCAGTACCGCGTCAGCATCACGCGGATCTCCCGCAGCACCGACGGCACCGTCGACAGCGCGGACACACCGGTGATCTGATCGGTGTGCGCGCCGAGGAGCCCCCGGAAGATGAGGGCCAGCTCGTCGGCCGTCATCCTCGCGTCGGTGCGCATCCGCCAGTCCTGCACCAACTTCGAGTGTTCACCGGTACCGGTGAACAGTCCGAGAACGATGTTCGTGTTCCGGACGTCGACGGTGAGGAGCATGGGTTACACCAAACTGGATTCGCGCTCGGCGTCGAGCGTCGACAGCATGCGCGGGGTGATGAGACCGGAGCCCTCCGGCGCGTGCGCCGGGTCGGCACCGAGCTCGATCGGCGAGTTGGCGGCGTCGACGAACACGACGCGCGGCTCGTAGTCGCGCACCTCCTGCTCGTTCATGACGCCGTAGGCGATGAGGATGACGAGGTCGCCGGGCTTGACCAGATGCGCTGCCGCACCGTTGATCCCGATGACGCCACTTCCCCGCTCGCCGGCGATCACATAGGTTTCGAGCCGCGCGCCGTTGTCGATGTCGACGATGCACACCTGCTCGCCCTCGAGGAGGTCGGCGGCGTCCATCAGATCCTGGTCGACCGTCACCGAGCCCACGTAGTGCAGGTCGGCGTGTGTGACGGTGGCGCGGTGGATCTTCGACTTCATCATGGTGCGAAACATGTTCCGGTCCTTACTCTTCTAGCGGGAAAGAAGTTCTGTGGCCGCGCCCGACGGTGGTTCGGCGTCGCGTTCGAGGAAACCGGTGCCGACGGCGACACCGACGTTGTCGATCAATCGGGTGGTTCCGAGCTTGGCGGCGACGAGCAGCCGGCCGTCGCCTCGTTCGGGGGCGGGGCCGAGATCGACGCCCCGCACTTCGAGGTAGTCGACCTCCACCTCCGGGACGGAGGCCAGCACCTCGCGCGCGGTGGCCAGGATCGCCTCGGCGCCACCGGCCGCGGCGTGGGCGCCGGCGATGAGCGCCGCGGACAGTGCCGTCGCCGCGGTGCGCTGCGCCTCGTCGAGGTAGCGGTTGCGCGAGGACAGTGCCAGACCGTCGTGTTCACGCACCGTGGGCACGCCGAAGATCCGGACGTCGAAGTTCAGGTCGGTCACCATCTGCCGGATCAGCGTCAGCTGCTGGTAGTCCTTCTCGCCGAAATACGCGACGTTCGGCGCCGCGATCTGCAGCAGCTTGGCGACGACGGTGAGCATGCCCGCGAAGTGCGTCGGCCGGGACGCGCCCTCCAGCTCGGCACCCAGCGGTCCGGGATGGATCGTGGTCCGCGGTCCTGCCGGGTACATGGTGGCTGCGGTGGGCACGAACGCCAGCTCGACTCCGGCCTCGCGCAGCAGTTCGAGATCGGCGTCGAGGGTGCGCGGGTAGGCGTCGAGGTCTTCGCCGGCGCCGAACTGCAACGGGTTGACGAAGATCGAGACGATCACCACCGCGCCGGTGAGCTTGGCCTGCCGCACCAGTTCCAGGTGACCCGTGTGGAGGGCTCCCATCGTCGGCACGAGCGCGACCTGGCGGCCGACACCGCGGAGCGCCTTCGAGACCCGGGTCAGCACGTTCGGGTCGTGGTGCACGGTCAGTTCGCCGCGCTTGTATCCGCCCTGCAGATCGCTCACGGAACTCACCTCCGGTCTTCCAGGATTTCCAGCAGTTCAGGTGTCGCGCCGGCGCGTTGCGCCGACCTCAGAGACAGGGCACGGTAGCCGGCCGCGATCCGCGGATCGACCTCTTCGAGTACCCGCAGATGCGTGGCAACCGCTTCCGAATCGCCCCGCGCGACCGGCCCGGTCAGTGCCGACGGCCCGCGCCGCAGGGCGTTGTCGAGCGCCGCGGAGAGCAGCGGCTGGAGGACTCGTTCGGCCAGGCCGTTCGGATCGTCGCCGATCAGCTCCTGGCCGAGCAGTTCCTGGCCTTCGAGGGCGACGCGCAGCGCGGCCACGGCGTCGACGACGAGCGTCACCAGGTGGTTGCTGCCGTGCGCGAGAGCGGCGTGGTACAGCGGTCGCATGTCCTCGCGGACCCGGACGGGCTCGCCGCCGATCTCGAGGACCAGCGACTGTGCGATCGCGTAACCGATGTCGTCGGCGGCAGTGATGCCGAAACAGGCGGACGCGAGACGGACGGTGTCCTCGTCGTGCCCGGTGAACGTCATTGCGGGGTGAATCGCGAGCGG
Source organism: Rhodococcus sp. A14 (assembly GCF_011603105.1). Classification (NCBI taxonomy): domain Bacteria; kingdom Bacillati; phylum Actinomycetota; class Actinomycetes; order Mycobacteriales; family Nocardiaceae; genus Rhodococcus; species Rhodococcus sp. A14. The sequence continues at coordinate 56,445 of NZ_JAAOQS010000014.1, forward strand.
AACGACACCCTGCTCGGTGAGGGGGTCGAGGATCCCGATGCCGTTCGCGCCGGAGGTGTGCGCCACGATCGCGCGACTCGGCACCGCACGGGTGGAGGCCAACCCCGCGATCAGTGACGGCAGTTCGGCGTCGGGGACGGCGAGAATGAGCAGCTCGGAGCGGGCCGCGACCTCGGCCACCGGCAGAATCTCGGTCTCGGGGAGCCGGGTCCGTGCCCGGTGACGTGAAGCGTCGGAGACAGCCGAGCAGGCGACGACGACGTGACCCGCCCGCTCCAACGCGGCACCGATTGCTGTACCGACCCGGCCGGCGGAGACGATTCCTACCGTCAACCTCGCAGGCGCAGGGCCATTAGTGATCCCGAAAGAGGTCACCTTCGTCCTCTCGTTCGTTCCAGTCCCGCTCGGCGGGTACCAGACGTTCCAGGGTGAGGATAGCCCGGCTCGAACGCACCCCGCCATGCGCCGGCAGAGTGATATATGCCTCACACGATGCGGGTTGATCCTCGGGCGCGTCCGGCCTTACTCGGCCCGGCGACGCCGGCCACCGGTGCTCTGGCCGGTCCCGGATGCCGACTGCATGTTGGCCATGATCTCGGCGACGGACAGCCCGTTCGAGTGCGCACCCGACGGTTCGTCGTCCTCGGGCGCCCGACGGCGGCCCTGCCGCGCTTCGGGCTCTGCCTCAGCCTCTGCCTCTGCCTTTGAGTCGGGCTCGGGGACCGATTCGGGCTCGACCGGGGCGACAGGCTCCGGCTCGGGTGCCGGCCGGGTCTCGGCAACCGGCTCGGGCTCCGGTTCCGGTTCGACCTCGATCTCGGGTTCGGTCTGCCCGGCGTAGGCGGGTTCCACGATGGACGTCTCGGCGGTGACCGGATCGTCGTCCGGATTCGCGAAGTGGTGAGACGACTGGGCGGAACCGCTCTGATGCCCGGCCCCGGCGGCATGCCCTGCTCCCGGGATGTACAGGCCCGACGCAGCCGGCTGATAGCTGCTGTACGACCCGCCTGCGAGTTCCTGCACACGCGTCGAATCCGCCCGCAGCGCAATCCGTTCGGTCGGCATCGCGCCGTCGAACAGGGCCTCGAGATTCTTGCGGAGCGACGCGAGTTCGGCACGCAGCGCGGCGAGTTCTTCGGCGTCGGCGCGCACGTCGCTGCGCACCCGCTTCTCGACGGTGAGCTCGTATTCGCGCCGTGCCGAGATCTCCCGCTCGAGCTGCAACTCATAGACGGTCTGCAGGTCGTTGACCTTCGCCTTGTCGAGCGCCGACTCGCGCCGGTACTTCGTCATGGCGATGGCACCGACCGTGGCAGCCCACAGCGCGGCGACCAGGCCCACTCGCAGGAGTTGGACGCTGTCGCTGAAGATCAGGAAGAGGGACGCGATCACCGCAAGGGCGAGCAACCCCGCAACGATCATCTGGCTCGCGCTGCGCTTGTTGCGGCGCGCAGACTTGAGGCGACCAGGATTCGTCATGGTGCCAGGGTACTTGGCCGCGAAGGGTGCACCGCGCATTCCATCGGACCTGCGGCGATCCTCCATGTCCTCAATGCGCCGGCTCGTCCGAGGGGTCGTCGGGGGTGCGGCAGCAGTGTTCCAGCCACAGTGCCGCGCCGACGAGGGCCAGTGCGGCGACGAGGCCCACCCACGCGCCGGGAGTGTCCGAGCCCGCGGCCCGGAGCACCGAACGCTGCGGAAGCAGGTACAGCAGGAAGCCGCCCCACACCCCGGCCGTCGCGGCACCGACGAGCGCGGACGCCTTGGCGAGCGCCGCCACCCGGGCGGCGGTGATCGGGTGCAGCTGACGCGGTCCGTCGCCCACCTGATGGTTGCTGACCCGGGATCGCACCATGAACGCGAGCACGACCTCGATCAGCGCGACCGGATACAGCGACGCCCCGGCGTACACGGGAATCGGCGGAAACGAACCGTAGAACACACGGACCAGAATCCAGGTGGCGGCGACGGCGAGAGCGGCCAGGAACAGCAGATCCCAGATCCGGGTGGGTTTCATCGTGCCCGTCGGTTCCGGCTTCATCGCGACCGCCGGTCCAGAACGAGCTGCGTCCGGTGCACACCGGCGCGTTCCTCGTCGCCCAGCAGTGGCAGCAGCGCGTCCACCCGGGTCGTAGTCCCGTCGACCGGCAGCACGGCGTCGGGTTCGACGTCCAGCCACGGAATCAGCACGAAGGCACGCTCGTGCGCTCTCGGGTGCGGCAACGTCAGTTTCGGGTCGTCGCTGCGGACGTCGTCGCACGTGACGACGTCGACGTCGAGCGTGCGCGGGCCCCACCGTTCGATCCGCACCCGGTCGGCGGCAACCTCCAGTTCCTGCCCGCGCCGCAGCCAGCCGTAACCGTCGAGTGCGGGATCGTCGACGACGAGGACCGCGTTGAGGAAGTCCTGCTGCTCGACACCGCCCCACGGCGCCGTCGAATACACCGGAGAGACCGCCACGACCGCGTCGCCCAGACCGTCGAGAACGGACTGCAGATGGGCGAGGCTGTCGCCGACGTTCGACCCGATCGACAACACCGCGCGACTCATGGCCGCGACCTGTGCGCGACCACCGCGACGTCCGCGAAGGTCAGCGGGATCGGCGCGGACGGCTTGTGCAACACCACCTCGGTGCGCCGGACACGAGGGTCGGTCATCACCCCGTCCGCGATCTCCGCGGCGACGGTCTCGATGAGGTCCCGTGAGGGTCCCGCGACGATCGCGGCCGCGTGCTCGGCCAGTCCGCCGTAGTCGAGGGTGTCGTCGAGGTCGTCCGATGCGGCGGCGGGGGCGAGGTCCATCCAGACGGTGATGTCGACGTAGAAGTCCTGACCGTCCCGCTTCTCGTGTTCGAAGACGCCGTGATTGCCACGCACCTTCAAGCCGCGCAACTCGATTCGATCACTCACGTCCGGCTGCACCCTTTGCCCAGGCCTCGGCGACCGCGATGGCGTCGAGGGAACCCTGCGCGTCGTGCACGCGCACTCCCCACGCTCCGTGGGTGGCGGCGAGCGCCGAGACGACGGCGGTCGCGATCTCCCGGCCGGCGGGCGGGCGCGGTTCCCCGTCCGAATCCGCCAGCAGCGAACCCAGGAACCGCTTGCGGGACGCGCCGATCAGGACGGGGAATCCCAGCGCGTTGAACTCGGGCAGCGCCTTCAGCAGAGCCCAGTTGTGGTCGGCGTTCTTCGCGAATCCGAGACCCGGATCCAGCACCAGGGAACCCGGATCCACCCCGGCCTTCACGGCCAGGTCGACCTGGGTCATCAGTTCGTCCCGGACCTCACGGACCACGTCCTCGTAGTGGTCGGCGGTGCCGCGGTGCACGTAGTCGGCAGCCGAACGCCAGTGCATCAGGATCCACGGCACTCCGGCGTCCGCGACGACCGAGGCCATCGCCGCATCCGCACGGCCACCGGCGACGTCGTTGATGATCGACGCACCCGCCTCGATCGCGACCTCCGCGACCGACGCCCGCATCGTGTCCACGCTGACGCAGATGCCCTCGCCCACCAGGTCCGCGATCACAGGTGCGACGCGACCGGCTTCGACGTCGGGATCGACCCGCGCCGCGCCCGGCCGGGTGGACTCGCCGCCGACGTCGACGATGTCGACGCCGAGACGCTTCAGTTCCAGACCGCGCGCGAGCGCCGCGTCACGATCGAGGAAACGTCCGCCGTCGGAAAAGGAATCGGTGGTGACGTTCAGGACGCCCATCACCACGGTTCGGCCTGGCGCGGGCAACTCGATCACGGTCACTTCCGCAGAATAAGGTCCAGAGCCTCGGAACGTGAGGCCGCGCTGGACTGGAGCAGACCACGCACCGCGGAGGTGGTGGTACTCGCACCAGGCTTGCGGATCCCCCGCATCGCCATGCACAGGTGCTCGGCCTCGATGACCACGATCGCACCGCGCGGGTCCAGCTTGCGCATGACAGCGTCGGCGATCTGGCTGGTCAGACGCTCCTGCACCTGCGGACGCTTGGCGTACAGGTCGACCACGCGCGCCAGCTTCGACAGGCCGGTCACCTTGCCCGTCTTACCGGGGATGTACCCGACGTGGGCGACCCCGTGGAACGACACGAGATGGTGCTCACACGTGGAGTACAGCGGAATGTCGCGAACGAGCACCAGCTCCTGGTGCCCCTCGTCGAACGTCGTGTTCAGCACGGTGTCCGGGTCGGTGTAGAGGCCCGCGAAGACCTCGCGGTACGACCGCGCCACGCGGGCGGGCGTATCCCGGAGTCCGGGACGGTCCGGGTTTTCACCGATCGCGATCAGCAGTTCGCGCACCGCAGCTTCGGCACGCGGCTGATCGAACACCCGGCCTGTCTCGAGCGCCACGGGCTCACTACCGAGATGATTCACCGACAACCGAAACTCCTCCAGTACCGGGACCGATCGTCCCGAAGCAACAGCCTAGTGTCGGGCGGATCAGTTCGATCCGTCCGGTCCTTTCCAGGCCCTCGTCTGCGCGTCGTCGTCGCCGGTGCCACGCTGCTCGTGCGGTGGGTTCCACTGGTTCCCCGGACCCTGGTTTCCGGAGTACTGGCCCTCCGGATTCTGGTTGCCCGGATCGCGAGGCGGCCAGCCCGGAGCCGACCAACCCGCGGGGGCGCCGTAGTCCGGACGCGGCTGCGTCATCCCACCCTGCGGCCTGGCCGGTGCCGGCTGCGAGTAGCCGTTGGCGGGTGCCGGCTGCGGGTACTGCTGCTGCGGCGGAGCCTGCTGCGACTGCTGCTGGGCGAACACCGGCTCGGGCTGCTGGGGCCACGGCTCGCCGCGCTCGACCGCGAGTTCCCGCGGCGTCTTGACCGGCGGCTTGTCGGACGGGGTCCGGTGGCCGAAGTCGTTGAACGCGGTGATGCGCGGGCGCTTCTCGACGCTGTGGAAGATCTTCTCGAGATCCTTGCGGGTGAGCGTCTCGCGTTCGAGCAGCTCGGTGGCCAGGATGTCCAGCACGTCGCGGTATTCGTTGAGGATCGCCCACGCCTCGGTGTGCGCGGCCTCGATGAGGTTGCGGACCTCTTCGTCGATCTCGCGTGCGACCTCATGGGAGTAGTCGGACTGCTGACCCATCGACCGGCCCAGGAACGGGTCTCCGCCCTCCTGGCCGTACCGCACCGCACCCAGCTTGGCGCTCATGCCGTACTCGGTGACCATCGACCGCGCGATCTTCGTCGCCATGTCGATGTCGGAGGACGCACCGGTGGTCGGCTCGTGGAACACGAGTTCCTCGGCCGCGCGGCCACCCATCGCCATGACGAGGCGAGCGATCATCTCGGACCGTGTCATCAGGCCCTTGTCGTCCTCGGGCACCGTCATCGCGTGACCGCCGGTGCGGCCGCGGGCGAGGATGGTGACCTTGTAGACGGGCTCGATGTCGGGCATCGCCCACGCGGCGAGCGTGTGCCCACCCTCGTGGTACGCGGTGATCTTCTTCTCGTGCTCGCTGATGATGCGGCTCTTGCGGCGCGGGCCGCCGACGACACGGTCGACGGATTCCTCGAGCGCAGCCTCCGTGATGACGGTGCCGTTCTCGCGGGCGGTGAGCAGCGCGGCCTCGTTGATGACGTTGGCCAGATCGGCACCCGACATTCCGACGGTGCGCTTGGCCAGGCCTTCGAGGTCGGCGTGCTGGTCGATCGGCTTGCCCTGCGAGTGAACCTTCAGGATGGCGCGACGGCCGGCGAGATCGGGGGCGCCGACGGGGATCTGCCGGTCGAAGCGGCCCGGACGCAGCAACGCCGGGTCCAGGATATCGGGGCGGTTGGTGGCGGCGATGAGGATGACGCCGGTGCGGTCACCGAAACCGTCCATCTCGACCAGCAACTGGTTGAGGGTCTGCTCGCGCTCGTCGTGTCCGCCACCGAGGCCCGCGCCACGCTGGCGTCCGACGGCGTCGATCTCGTCGACGAAGATGATGCAGGGGCTGTTCTGCTTGGCCTGGTCGAACATGTCGCGCACACGGGACGCACCCACACCGACGAACATCTCGACGAAGTCCGAACCGGAGATCGTAAAGAACGGGACACCGGCCTCGCCTGCCACCGCGCGGGCGAGGAGGGTCTTACCGGTTCCGGGCGGCCCGTAGAGCAGCACACCGCGCGGGATCTTCGCTCCCAGCGACTGGTAGCGCATCGGGTTCTGCAGGAAGTCCTTGATCTCGTACAGCTCTTCGACGGCCTCGTCCGCACCCGCGACGTCGGCGAACGTGGTCTTCGGCATGTCCTTGTTGAGCTGCTTGGCCTTCGACTTGCCGAAGCCCATGACGCCGCCGCGACCACCGCCCTGCATGCGGCTCATCACGAAGAAGAAGATGCCGAGCAGGATCACCATCGGCAGGACGAACAACAGGATCGACGTGAGCCAGCTCTCCTGCGTGACCGTGGTGTTGTAGCTCTGCAGGCCCTTGTCGGAGATCTCGTTGAAGATCTGCTCGGACGCCGACGCCGGATACTTCGCGAGGATCTCGGTCTTGCCGTCGGTCGCGTCGTTGCCGTCCTTCAGCCACAGGCGGACCTGCTGCTCCCGGTCGTCGATCTGCGCCTTGTCGACGTTGTTCGCGTCGAGCTGCGCGATCGCCACGGAGGTGTCGACACCCTTGAATCCGCGCGTGTCGTTGCCGAAGTAGCTGAAGGCGTAGATCACCAGCAGGATGCCGGCAACTATCGCCAGGTTTCGAAACACAGTCTTACGGTTCATACAGGTCGGCCGAGATGGCCGGTCCTTTCGAGAGTGCGGGTCTTCCGGGTGCGCCTTCCGGCTGCCAACCGGACAAACCAGGTTACCGCGAAGGCACCCCGGCGACTCCAGGTAGCAGCCAACCGCCGTTGGGAGCGGTCTCTTTCTTTCAACGCATGCGATTGCCCATCGGTTCCCTCGGACTCGATCCGGGTCCGAATGTGCGGGAGTTCACCGCGCGGGCGCGACCCTCGGCCAGCCGCCGCCCACCCGCTCGATGTGAGCGGCCAGGGCCAGGATCCTGGCCTCTCCTCCGGGCGGTGCCGCGATCTGCACGGCCAGCGGTGTGCCCGAGTGTGAGTGCGTGCCGACGGGCACACTCGCCGCGGGCCACCCGACGAGATTCCACAGCGCACTGAACGGGGCGTACCGCACGTTGGCCACGATGTTCGACAGCCACGACCGCTCGCTCCACGTCGTCGCCGCGAGCGGCGGCTGCGCGAGAGCGGGTGTGATCACCACGTCGTAGTTCTCGAAGAATGCGCGCAGCGACTCTTCGAGCCTGCCCACCTGCTCGGGGCGGACGAACCGGCCCAGCGCGCGGCCCACCGCGACGTGCCTGCGGGTCCGCGGCTGCAGTAGCCGCAGATCGAGCCCCTTCGCGTCGGCGGCCGTTCCCGCGGTCCAGCGGGCGAGAACGGGAAGCAGGTTGACCGGGTACGGCAACGTCGCAGGCTCGACGTCATGGCCCGAGCCGGTCAGTTCCCTGCCCGCGCGCACGGCCGCATCCCGCCACTGCGGATCGACCGTGGCCAGGAATGTCGGCGACCCTGCCGCCACCGCGATCCGCAGTGGTTCCGACGCGCCGATCCGCGCGAGTTCGGGCCGGTCGGCGAGGACGGACAGCATGAGAGCGGCGTCGTCGACGGTCGTGGCGATGGGCCCGTTCTCGGCCATCCCGAACCACGAGGTGGCGCCGAGTTCGGACGGCACCACTCCCCTGCCCGGTTTGATACCGAACACTCCGCAGTTCGCGGAGGGGATGCGGATCGACCCCAGACCGTCGGTCCCGTGGGCCAGGGGCACCATCCCCGCGGCCACGGCGGCGGCCGCTCCCCCGGACGAACCCCCGCAGGTCCGCGACGGATTCCACGGATTGCGGGTGATGTGGCCGGGCGCGTCGGTGGTTCCCCACACCGCCAGCTCGGGGAGGGTGGTCAGGCCGACGACCACCGCTCCCGCCGCCCGCAGTCGCGCGACGACCGGGTGATCGGAAACCTTCGGTTCGGCACTGGTCGCACCCGATCCCTCGCGCATCGGCAGTCCGGCCACGGAAATGACGTCCTTGATCGCGACGGGCACTCCTGCCAGCGGAAGCGTGGACAGATCCGGCCGGCGAGAGAGGGCGAGGGCGTCGGCTCGGGCCTGTTCGGCGAGGACCGTGACGAACGCCTGAATCTTCGGTTCACGCTCGTCGATGGCCGCGAGCGCGGCCTCGACATGCTCCATCGGGCTCGAGACGCCCGAGCGAACCTGCTCGGCGACGACGACGGCTGAGGTGAACGGGGAGTCCCCCATCACCCGAGTATATGGTGCAGGGAAGCAGTCGTTTCGAGTATTCGCGCTGGATACAGTAGGTCTGCGGGGTTACCATTCGCTTGTCCCTGGATGGGACTCTTCACACCGCTCCAGACAACCTCGATGTGCCCAGAGAACCCGCCCAGTAGAACCCTCGATGTGCAATGACCAGAGGAAACGGGTCGGGCAGAGACGGATCGGCCGCTGGATCGGACTCTGCCGAACGGACCGTCGGAGTCACGAACTCCGAACACGAGAGCAGCGAAGCGACGGTCGCGGCCGGACCGTCGACGGTGGTTGCTGAGCAAACCATGTCCGCACGGACCATGACCGCCGAGCAGACCGCCGCCGCCGAACACACCGCGGCGGCCGAGCAAACCGCACCCGCCGAGCAAACCGCGGCCGCCGAACAGACCGCGGCCGCCGGTCCGACCGTGACCGCCCGCCAGCCGGACACGCTCATCACCACGCCGCCGGGCAATGCGGCGCTCGACGATGTCGAGGTCGGACAGCAGGTCGACGACTTCGATCTGCTGATGGGCCTGGGCAGCGGCGCGTTCGGCCGCGTGTTCCTGGCACGGCAGCGGTCGATGCAGCGACTCGTCGCGGTGAAGATCTCGCACGACAAGGGGAACGAGCCGCAGACCCTCGCCCAGCTCGACCACAACTACATCGTGCGCGTGTTCGACCAGCGGTTGCTCGAGGACCGCGAACTGCGCCTTCTCTACATGCAGTACCTGCCGGGCGGCACCCTGCTGCGGGTTCTGCGCCGCGTACGCGTCACCCCGGAACAGGACCGGACGGGCAGCCTGCTGCTGGATGTGGTCGACGAGGAGATGCGGGAGAAGGGCGAGATCAGGCCCACCGACTCGAGTGTGCGGGACGAGATCGCATCGCTGACCTGGCCGGAGACGATCGCGTGGCTGGGGCGGCGACTGGCGGACGCCCTCGACTACGCCGGCAAGCGCGGCGTCCTGCACCGCGACATCAAGCCCGCCAACATCCTGCTGACGGCCGAGGGGGTGCCGAAGCTCGCCGATTTCAACATCAGTTTCAGCGACACCGTCACTGGCGCGTCACCGCTCGCCTACTTCGGCGGATCCCTGGCCTACATGTCCCCCGAGCAACTCGAGGCGTGTCACCGCGGTATGCCCGGGACGGCGGCGGACCTCGACACCCGCAGCGACATCTTCGCGCTCGGCGTGATGTTGTGGGAGCTGATGTGCGGGCGGCGTCCGTTCGAGGACGAGGACGTGTCGAGCGAGTCGCTCGTCGCACTCGAAGCGATGCTGGACCGCCGCAGCCGCGACATCGACCCGGAGTTCCTCGACCAGTTGCCCTACGACTGCCCGCCGTCGCTGCGACGGGTACTCCTGACGTGTCTGGCACCGAAGCCGGAGGACCGGTGGTCGTCCGGTGCCGAACTGGCCCAGCAATTCGACCTGTGCCTGAATCCCCGGGCCCGCGACCTCGTCGATCCGCCGCCGAACAGTTGGCGCATGCGGCTGCGCCGCTTCGCGCTCCCGATTCTGGTGATCGGTATCGCGGTGCCGAACGCTCTCGCCGGCGCCTACAACTACCACCACAACAAGATGCTGATCATCAGCAATCTGACGCCGGAGGCCCAGCACTCGTTCGAATCGATCCAATTGGTGATCAATTCGATTGCGTTCCCGCTGGGCGCGATCATGCTGCTCTACTGGTGCCGATATCCGCTGCTCGTTCCGCGTGGTCTGCGCAAGGGGAAAACGTACGACCGCCAGACACTGGCCCGGGCCCGCACCGACACCCTGCTGCTCGGCGACCGCGTCGTGCTGGTGGTGTTCGGGTTGTGGGTCATCGCGGGCATCGCCTATCCGATTTCCCTGCAACTCGCGGCGGGGAACGTTCCGCCGGGCGCGTACGTGCACTTCATCGCATCACTGATCGTGTGCGGTGCCGTGTCGGTGGCGTACCCGTTCTTCGTGGTCGCGTTCTTCGCGGTGCGCTGTATCTACCCGACCCTGCTGCCGCAGGACATCGCCAGCAGCGCCGACGCGCACAAACTGCGGGGCCTCGACCGCCGGAGCACGCTGTATCTCGCGGTGGCCGCTTCGGTTCCGCTGGCCGGTGTGGCCGGGGTGACGTTCCTGTCGCCCGACGAGATCACGCTCGTGATCATCGCGGTCCGCATCCTGTGCGTCGGCGGCATCTTCGCGTTCGTCGGCGTGTACTGGCTGTTCCGGCAACTGGAGCAGGACCTGCGGGCGCTGGAGCTCGCCGTGTCGCACGAACCCGTCCGCTGACGAGCAGCGCGGAGATCAGCCGCCGTAGACGGAAGGCTCGAGGGTCCCGATGTACGGCAGGTCGCGGTACCGCTCGGCGTAGTCGAGGCCGTACCCGACGACGAATTCGTTGGGGATGTCGAAGCCGACGTTCGCGACGTTGACGTCGACCTTGATGGCGTCGGGCTTGCGCAGCAGCGTGACGACCTCGAGGGACGCCGGGTTGCGGCTCGACAGGTTGCGCATCAGCCAGGACAGCGTCAGACCGGAGTCGATGATGTCCTCGACGATCAGCACGTGCCGGCCGGCGATGTCCTTGTCGAGGTCCTTGAGGATGCGCACGACGCCGGAGGACGACGTGGACGACCCGTAGGAGCTGACGGCCATGAACTCCATCTGGGTGGGGATGGGGAGGGCCCGCGCGAAGTCGGTCATGAAGAAGATGGCGCCCTTGAGGACACCCACCAGGAGCAGATCCCCTTCCGGGGCACCCTCCGGGTAGCGCTTGGCGATCTCCTCGGCCAGTTCGACGGTACGTCGACGAATCTCGTCCTCGGAGATCAGTACCGATGCGATGTCGCCTTCGTACACGCGATCAAACCCTTCGTCGGTCGTCCAATCCGACGTTCAGCCTGCCACGTCGTCGGCGGACCACCAACCTCGCGTCCGGTGTTCCGCCCCCGATCGCCACCTGTCCCTGTCCCCGCCACCGTGCGACGAGGTCGTCCACGGCCCGCAGTTGCGTGTCTCCGAGACCGCGCGCACCGGCTGCGAGGAGCCAGCTGCGCAGCACCCGCCTGCGGACGGGTGGCGCCGACAGAACGAGTAGGGCCGCGTCGATTTCGCCGTTCACCACGACTTTCGCCTCGGCGTCGGCGGCCATCGCGTCGAGGACCGCCCCTTCCTCACGCAGGTGTTCCCCGGTGCGGGCGAGGGCCCCGGCGACGCCGCCGCCCAGGACGTCCTCGAGCAGCGGGAGCACCTCGGTGCGCAGCCGCACCCGCACGAAGTCGGGCGAGGCGTTGTGCGGATCCTCGTGCGGGCTGAGTCCCAGTTCCACGCAGGCCTGCCGGGTCACCGCGCGGCGCACGTCCAGCAGCGGTCTACCCCACGGGCTGTCGTACGCGCTCATCCCCCAGATGGATCGACCCCCCGAACCGCGCGACAACCCCAGCAACACCGTTTCGGCCTGGTCGTCGAGGGTGTGTCCCAACAGCACCGGGCGGGTTCCGCGCGCCGCGTCGAGGGCGCGGTAACGGGCCTGCCGGGCCGCCGCCTCGAGCCCGCCCGACCCGGTCACATCGACGGGAAGCACCTCGGCGGACGCGCAGCCGAGCGCTCGGGCACGGGCCGCGGCCTCGTCGGCCACGTCGGCCGATCCCGGCTGCAGCCGATGGTCGACGACGAGGGCGCACACCGAACGCGCCTCCGCGGCGGCCGCCGCGGTCAGCGCCAGTGAGTCGGCACCACCCGACAACCCGACCGCGATCTCGCCGTCCGGGGCGTGCGCCGCGATCCAGCGCCGCACGGCGTGACGAACCTCGAGGATCGCCGGCTCCTCGGGAAGCAGCGTCACCGGCTCAGCCCTTCTCGAATCAGCCCAGTACCCGGGACACCCAGGCGTCCGGCGCGTCGATCTCCGCGAGCCGGGGCAACGTGTCGGGGCCGGTCCACACGACGTTGAACCGGTCCATCCCGACCTTGTCCACGACGGCGTCGACGAACGCCTTGCCGCGCACGTATTGCGCCATCTTGGCGTCCATCCCGAGCAGCGCCCGGATGAGACGCTGCACCGGGTTGCTCTTGCGGCGGCGCCGCTGATCGAACGCGGCCCGGATGGCGGCCACCGACGGCACGACCGCGGGTCCGACGGCGTCCATCACGTGGTCCGCATGTCCCTCGAGGAGGGTGCCGAGCACCAGCAGACGGTCGAGTGCCTCGCGTTGCGGCTCCGCCTGGGTGGCGCGCAGCAGTCCGACGATGCCGCCCGGTGCGCCCGACTCGTCCGGCTCTGGGCGCCCGCGGTCGCGCAGCGCGGAGGACAACCGGCCGACCATGTCGGTGACGGACTCGTCCTCGGCGGATCCGAGGGTCTCCACCGACTCCTGCATGTAGCCGGTGAGCCACGGTGACGACGAGAACTGCACCCGGTGCGTCACCTCGTGGAGGCACACCCAGAGCCGGAAGTCGCTGGGCCGCACCCGCAACGTGCGCTCGACGGACACCACGTTGGGCGCCACCAGCAGCAGGGTTCCGTTGTCGCCGGTGAACGGGTCGTACTGGCCGAGGATCGCCGAAGACAGGTACGCGAGCATCGCCCCGGCCTGAAGGCCCGCCGGCTTGCCGAGCAGCATGCCGGGAGCGGCGTCGCCGCCCGTGAGTTGCGACATCGAATGCGCGGCGGCGTGGATCCACCCGGCCCGGTCGAGGATCTGGGCGGTCGGCACCGGAAGTCCGTCGGCGAGGCCGGTGACTTCCCGGACGGGCAGTTCCGCGCGCATCGACGCGTCGGCCAGTTCCGCGACCACGGTTTCGGCCGTGTACCGCGACGTCACCGGTCCGCTGCGCGCGAGCTTCACCCCCGTCCTGGCTGCGAGCTTCCAGTCGACGGCACCACTGAAGGCGTTTCCTTCGGCGGCCATCACTGGCACCCGCACGTGCGGAGCGCAGCGGCAAGTGCGTCGAGTGCGGGACGGCTGACCTCCGGCGGGCGGTCGTTGGACATCAGCGCGAACGTGAGCACCCGCCCGTTCTGGTCCACCACGTAGCCGGCGAGCGCGCTGGCCGTGGACAGGGTGCCGGTCTTCGCCCGCACCCACCCGGCGCCCGTGCGGTTCCCCGACGCGTAGCGGTCGGACAGGCTGCCCGTGGCGCCGGCCACCGGCAGGTAGTCGAGCATCGGCCGCAGGGCGGGATTGCCGTCGCCCGCGGCCGCCGTGAGGACCTGGTCGAGTGTGTGCGGCGCGATGCGGTCGTCGACGGACAACCCGCTCGCGTCGTGCAGGGTGAATCCCGACAGATCGAATCCGGCCGCGGTCAGCGTCTGGCCGATGGTCGCGACGGCGCCCTTGAACGATGCTTCCGCACCGGCATTCATGGCAACCTCCCGCCCGATCGCTTCGGCAAGCACATTGTCCGAGTGTTCCATCATCTGCCGCAACCGGTCGCGCAGCGGCGCGGACTGCACACTCGCCACGGTAGCCGCACCGGGCGCCGCGACCCCCGACGTGACCGCCGACGGGGCGACGCCGAGCGCACCGGCGAGCGTCCGTCCGGCGTCGAGCGCGGGTGTCGAACTGCGCGGCGACTCGTCCACGAGCGGGTCGGCCCGTCCGCCGTCGATCATGATCGGTTCGGTGGGGGTGATGAATCCGGCGCCGACGTCCGTCGGGAACCATCCCTGCGCCATGGTGTCGCCCGAGTAGATGCTGGTGTCGACCACGATGCTCGTCACCTGGATGCCCGCGTTCCGGACCTGATCGACCAGTTGCGAGATGTGCGCCGCACCCGGGTAGTAGCCGTTCTCCCCGACCGGCTTCGCGGTGAGAGTGGGATCACCACCGGCGACGAGGACGATCTCGCCGGGAGTCGCGCCCTGCACCACCTTCGTCGTCACCCGACGGTCGGACGGCAGCGCCAGCAGCGCGGATCCCGCGGTGAGGACCTTGGTGGTCGACGCCGGGGTCATCGGGGTCTGCGGGTTGACGCTCCACAGGACCTGACCGGTGACCGCGTCGGCGACCGTTCCGCTGAACTTGCCGAGGTCGGGGTTCGCGGCGGCCGGACCGACCGCGGCGGCGATCCCCTGCGCCGTCGGCATCGGCGCGTCGTCCGGCACCGGCGTGACCTGCGGGGCCGCCGTGATCGGTGCCGGTTCGGGCGCGATCGTCAGTTCACCGCGGCCCGCCGACGCGTTGTGCGCGGTCACCGCGACCACCAGAACAGCCGCCATCGCGAGCACCACGACGACGACCGACGCGAACAGAATTCGCATGTTCCGACGGTGGCGTCCCGCCAACGAGCCCATCTTCTTCTTTCCCTGGCCCGGCAACGCGCCTCCGTCTTCACTGTGATTCGTGGGTGGTCAGACAACCAACCTTATCCTCGACCCGATATCCTCTCCCCGAATCATCATCGACACGACAGCGAGGAATCGGCGTGGAGTTCGACGTCACCATCGAGATCCCCAAGGGTCAGCGAAACAAGTACGAGGTCGACCACGTGACCGGTCGCGTGAAGCTGGACCGCTACCTCTACACCGCGTTCGGCTACCCGGCCGACTACGGCTTCATCGAGAACACCCTCGGCGAGGACGGCGATCCGCTGGACGCGCTGGTCCTGCTCCCCGAGTCCGTGTTTCCCGGCGTCATCGTCGAGGCACGTCCCGTCGGCATGTTCAAGATGGTCGACGAGGCCGGCGGCGACGACAAGGTGCTGTGTGTGCCGGCCGGCGACCCGCGGTGGGACCACATCCAGGACATCGGCGACGTCCCGCAGTTCGAGCTGGACGCCATCAAGCACTTCTTCGTCCACTACAAGGACCTCGAGCCGGGCAAGCACGTCGAGGCAGCCGACTGGGTCGGGCTCGCCGAGGCGAAGGCCGAGGTCGAGGCTTCGCTCAAGCGTCTGAAGGACAACGGCGGGCACTGAGCCGGCGGCGAATCGTCTGGCACTGAGCCGGCGGCGAATCGTCTGGCACTGAACCTCTCGACGTTCACGGTAGCGGCGTCCATCCCCCGCGGGGGTGGGCGCCGTTGTCGTCTCTCACTCCTCCGTTTCTCCCCGCGCTGCGGCCTGGAGTCCGGACTCGCTGCGGAGCGGTACTTCCTTCCACAGCACGGTGAGGACGAAGGCGACGACGGCGAGCATCGACACGCTGAGGAAGACGGATCCGATGGCGTCCGCGAATCCTTCCCGGAAGGGCAGGGCCAGCACGTCGTCGAGTTTCCCGATCACCGAACTGTCCGTGAGGACTCCGCTGACGCCGGCGTGGTCGGGGGTGAGCATTCCCTGGCCCATGGCGGCCTCCGCGGGGTCGTTGCTCTGGGCGGCCGCCACGACGGCTCGACGGAAGTCGGATGTGCCTGCGGCGGCCGTCACCCGCTCGCCGATGGCCGGGGTGAGGCGGGAGAAGAGGATCGACAGGAAGATCGCGACGCCGGCGGTGCCGCCGATCTGCCGGAAGAACGTGGCCGCTCCGGTCGACACCCCCATGTCCTGTGGGGGCAGCGCGTTCTGAATGGCGAGGGTGAGGGGCTGCATCAGGTTTCCGAGACCGAGTCCGAGGATCAGCATGAACACCATGACGACGGGCATCGGGGTGTCGGCGGCCAGCGTGTGCAGCAGGAACGCGCCGACCGCGATCAGGGCGGTGCCCAGGATCGGGAAGTACCGGTACCGTCCGGTCCGCGAGATCATCTGACCGCTGACCACCGAGCCGGCCATGAGTCCGAGGACCATCGGCAGGATCTGGAACCCGGCGAGGGTGGGGCTCGAGCCCTTCACCACCTGCAGGTACTGGGGTAGCAGGGTGATGCCGCCGAACATGACGGCGCCCACGACGAGGCTGATCACGACGCCGAGCGCGAAGGTGCTGTTGCGGAAGAAGCGCATCGGGATGAGTGCGTCATCCTTCATCGCCAGTTCCACCGCCACGAAGGCGAGCACGCCGATGACGCCGATCACGTAACACGCCAACGACTTCGAACTTCCCCATCCCCAGCTGTGCCCCTGTTCGGCGACGACGAGCAACGGCACCACGCCGACCGCGAGGGCGATCGCACCCCACCAGTCGATCCGCCGGCTTCCGCTCGGTCGTCGCGGCAGGTGCAGCACCCGGGACACGACCGTGAGCGCGACGAGTCCCACCGGCACGTTGACGAGGAAAACCCAACGCCAGCCGTCGATTCCGAGGAGCTCGTCCTGTCCGGCGAACACTCCGCCGAGGACCGGCCCGAGGACGCTGGACGTGCCGAACACGGCCAGGAAGTAGCCCTGGTACTTGGCCCGTTCACGCGGGGAGACGATGTCGCCGATGATGGTGAGCGCCAACGAGAACAGACCGCCGGCGCCGAGTCCCTGGACCGCACGGAAGGCCGCGAGCATGTACATCGACGTCGAGAACGTGCACAGGACCGAGCCGATCACGAACACCGTGATCGCGAACATGAAGAACGGCTTGCGGCCGTAGATGTCGGACAGTTTGCCGTAGAGCGGCGTCGCCAGGGTGGCGGTGACGAGGTATGCGGTGGTTGCCCACGCCTGCAGCGAGTATCCGTCGAGGTCGTCGGCGATGGTGCGGATCGCCGTCGCCACGATCGTCTGGTCGAGCGCGGCGAGGAACATGCCGAGCATCAACCCGCTGAGTACAGCCAGGATCTGCCGGTGGGTATAAGCCACCGGCGTTTCGACCGAATTCGACACTGTTTCCTCGCTGCGCTGTCGTTTACTTGTAGTCGGCAAGTATGCGAGCGCAGCGAGGTTTCGGGCAACTGATGGACTGAGCTTTACCTGCGGATAAGGCTCTGCGACCGGCTATTCGCCCGTGAATTCAGGGGCGCGCTTCTCGAAGACGGCAGTGATCGCCTCGGTCAGGTCCTGCGACGGCAGGAACGCGGCGTTCCATGCGGCGACGTAGCGCAGGCTGTCGTCGACGGCGGCCGCGCGGGAGTGGTCGAGGACGTCCTTGATGCCATGGACGACGAGCGGCGGGTTCGCCGCGATCTCGGCCGCGGTGTCGTGCGCGGCGACGAGGACGGCGTCGGCGTCCGCGAAGACGCCATTGACGAGACCGATCTTCTCGGCGCGCCCGGAGTCGATGTCCTTGCCGGTGAGCGCGAGTTCCCGCAGATGACCGTCGCCGATGATGGCGGGCAGTCTGGCGAAGCTGCCCATGTCGGCGACGATCGCGACCTTGACCTCACGGATGCTGAACTTCGCGTCGGTGCTGGCGTACCGGATGTCGCACGCGGAGATCAGGTCGACGCCACCGCCGATGCACCAGCCCTGGATGGCCGCGACCACCGGTTTGCGGCAGTCGGCGACCGCGTTGATGCCGGACTGCATCCGCTTGATCATGTCGTGGAACGCGGTACGCGGGCCGGCCTGCGCCTTGTCGGCGAGGACGGAACCGAAGCTGCCGCTCATGGCGGGCAGGTCGAGACCGAAGGAGAAGTTCTTGCCGGAGCCGGCGATCACCACGGCCCGCACGTCCGGATCGGTGTCGAGTTCACCGAAGATCTCGGGGAGCTCGCTCCAGAAATCCGGGCCCATCGCGTTGCCCTTTCCGGGTCCGATGAGCGTCACCTGCGCGACGTGATCCTTGCGCTCGACGGTGAACGCATTCCAGGTCTTCTGTTCGGTCATTACTCAAGAGTAACCACCGCTCTTCGACGTCACGCGAAATACCCTGGAGGTCTCTGCACCGTCTTGTGAACGGACGGCCGCCATGACGCACCGGACGATCCCGGCCGGCGACGCCGTAGTCGTCGGCGCCGGAATGGGGGGACTGCTTGCCGCGGCGGCTCTCGCCGGAACGTTCCGGAGCGTCGTCGTCCTCGACCGCGACATCCTGCCCGACACGGCGACCGCGCGCAGGTGCGTGCCGCAGGCCCGGCACGTGCACGCCCTTCTCGCCGGCGGGCAGGCCGCGATGGAGGACCTCCTCCCGGGGTTCGCGTCCGAGCTCCTGGCCCTCGGCGCCACCGCGGGCGACGCGCTGGGCGACATCCGGTGGATCGTCGACGGACACCGGATGGCCCGCGAGATCAGTGGGGTCCCCGGCATTCTCGCGAGCAGAACGCTCGTCGAGTGGCAGATGCGCAGGCGGGTCGAGGCGCTGCCGAATGTGCGAATACTGGACCGTTCCGACGTCACGGGTCTCACCGTCGACGGCGGGCGGGTGACCGGCGTGACCGTGCAGCACCGCGGCGGCGTCCCACCGGAGGTCGTCGGGACCGATCTCGTCGTGGACTCGTCCGGCCGCAGTTCGCAGACTGTCGCCCGGCTCGGCGAGCTGGGTTTCGCGCCGCCGGCCGAGTCGCAGCTGGCCGTGGACGTCAGCTACGCGACGAGGCACTTCCGGCTCGACCCGCCGCATCTGGACGGGGATTCCGGCATCGGGATGGCGCCGGGACCGTCCAGTCCGCGCAGCGGATTCATGGGCGTGCAGGAGAACGGCACCTGGATCGTCACTCTCGGCGGGTACGGGGACGATGTGCCGCCGCTGGATCCGGACGGCTTCCTCGACTTCGTGAAGTCGTTCCCCGCCCCGGACATGTACGAGGCACTGCGCACGGCCGAGCCGGTGGACGACGGGGTGCGTTACCGGATCCCGACGACCGTCCGGCGGCACTATTCCGCGGACGATCTGCCGTCGAATTATCTGCCGTTCGCGGACGCCATCTGCTCGTTCAACCCGATCTACGGCCAGGGCATGAGCGTCGCCGCGGTGGAGGCGACGATCCTGCGGGACTGCCTGCGGTCGGGGCGCGCGCATCTCGCTCACCGGTTCCTCCGCGGGGCGAACCGGTGTATCGATGCCGCGTGGACGCTCACCGTCGACAACGACCTCCGGATCCCGGCCGTGCCCGGTCGGCGGTCGGCGCGGGTGCGGTTGGTCAATGCGTACACGTCCCGGCTCGATCGGGCGGCGTCCGTCGACCCGGCCGTGGGGTCCGCGTTCCTCCGGGTGACGCATCTTCTCGACCGTCCGGGGACGCTGCTCCGGCCGGCGACGGTGTTGCGGGTTCTGCTTGCGTCCCGCTGACGGACGACCGCGAGATTACCTGTATGTTGACGTCACAGATACCTGGAGGATCTGCGCCGCCACGAGAGGAAATCCGTGCTCGACATCGCCTGGAACCCGACGCTGAACACGCTGACCCGCAACGCCTGGCGACTGTCCTTCGGCGGCGGAATCGCACCGGTCCAGCGAACCCCGTCGACGCGCATCCACGAGGCGCCCCATCAGGACCTGTACCGGTTCGACAGCACCGAGACCGACGGCGGCCGACCCGTTCTCCTCGTGCCCCCGCTCGCGGCGCCCGCACACTGCTTCGACCTCCGGCCGGGCCAGAGCCTGGCCGCGCACCTCGTCGGTTCGGGCAAGGCGGCGTATCTCGTCGACTACGGCACGATGGGTTACTCCGACCGCGGCCTGGGGTTCGAGGACTGGATCGACGACTTCATCCCGGCGGCGGTCGACCGCGTGTCCCGACTCCACGACGGTGCACCCGTCGACCTGATCGGCTGGAGCCTCGGGGGAACGATGTCGCTGCTCACGGCCGCGGGCCGGAACTATCTGCCGATCGGTTCGGTGACGGCGATCGGCACGCCGATCGACTACGAGTCGGTGACCATGATCGCGCCGCTGCGGATGGTCGGCCGGTTCACCGGCGACCGCCCCCTCACCACCGCGACGCGGGCGATGGGCGGACTGCCCGCGCCGCTGGTCCAGGCGAGCTACCGTTTCACGGCACTTCAGCGCGAGCTCACCAAGCCGTGGTTCATCGCCAGGAACCTGCACGACACCGAGACCCTGGCACGCATGGAGTCCATCGACCGGTTCATGGCCGACATGCCGGGTTATCCCGCGCGGTTCTTCCGCCAGGTCTGCACCGAGCTGATCCTCGGGAACGCGCTCGCCGCGGGGAGTTTCCAGACCCGGAACGGCGCGATCGCGCTGGCCGATCTCGCGGTGCCGGTTCTCGCGATCGGTGGCACCGAGGACGTCATCGCGCCGATCCCTTCGGTCCGGGCGGCGACGGACGTGCTCACCGGTTCTCCGTCGGTGCGGTTCGAGTCCGCGCCGGGCAGCCACCTCGGGCTCGTCGCGGGCCCGAAGGCCAAGGACTCCACGTGGGCCCACATCGACGGCTTCCTCGACGGGGTCGTCGCGCAGACCGCCTGAGATCAGGTCAGTCCGGCCCTGGCGACGGCGCCCGCGAACAGCGCGGTGACCGCGGCGCCCATCGTCGACTGATCCACTTCCTCGGGGTCGACGGAGTGTTCGAGCACGAGGCCGGAGATGAGGGCCATCAGCGAGATGGCCGTGGTGCGGACGTCGAACGTGTCGTCGACCCCCCACTCCCGCGCGCGCTCGCCGATCAATTCGACGAGCCTTCCCCGCAATTGCCGCCGCTCCCGCAGGTAGGCCTGGGCGATCTGCGGGTCGCGTGCGGCGAGCACACCGAATTCGAGCACCAGCAGTGACCAGCCCGGTTCGCGCACCATCCACGACGCGACGGCCTCGCCCCCTTTGCCCGCGGCGTCCGAGGGGTTCATGCCGGCGATCTCGGCGAGGACCCGTCCCGCCAGTTCGAGTGAGCGCGCCGCGAAGAGTTCGGCGAACAGGTCCTGCTTCGACTCGAAGTTCGAATAGACCGCCCCCTTGGTGAACCCCGCCCGGCGGGCCACCTCGGCGAGCCGGGCCGCGCTGAAGCCCCGTTCCGCGAATTCCTCCGCCGCCGCGTCGAGGAGGCGCTGACGCACGACATCACGACCGGGACGCGTCGTGGGCGCCCATTCGGTGTGACGACTGTCCCGTTGACGATCTTCAGTCACGATACCTAGGGTATTCAATACCCACGGTATTGACAAGGATCGAGGACGTCCGATGACCATGACCGACAGCGAATCCCCCACCCCGGCTCCCGTGCACCACGACAGTCCGGTGTCGAAGTACGGCGCGCCCAAGGTGATGGTCGCGCTGGTCTTCGGCGTTCTGCTCCTCCAACTCGGCTTCATCCTCAGCTACGTGGCCGCGTTCCATCAGCCCACGCCCCGCGACATCGAGATCGGTGTCGTCGCAGCGGAGGGACTGCCCGCAGGCACGGACGAGCAGGTCGCCGACCGGCTCGACGCGATCGACGGCAGGCCGCTGCGCGCCCGTGTCGTCTCGGACACCGCGGAAGCCCGGCGGCTCCTCCACGACCGCGAGATCCAGGGCGCGTTCGTCATGAATCCCGTCGGCCCCGACACCCTGATCACCGCGAGCGCAGGCGGCAGCTCCATCTCCAGCGCGCTCGAATCGGTCTTCACCCAGGTGGAGAACAGTCAGGGTCGCCAGTTCACGCTCCGCGACGAAATTCCGGTCGGCGTGCACGACAACCGCGGACTCTCCGGCTTCTATCTGGCGGTCGGCTGGGTGGTCGGCGGCTACCTGCTCGCGGCGGCGATCGGCCTGTTCATCGGCGCCCCGCGAACCCTGCGTCAGGCGTCCGCTCACACGGCTGTCCTGTTCGGGTACGCCGTGCTGTCCGGCGCCCTCGGCGCCCTGATCACCACTCACGTGCTCGGCACGTTCGCAGGACACTGGTTCCCGCTGTGGCTACTCGGAACAGGCGTCGTCTTCGGCACCGCCGTGTTCACGCTGGGGTTGCGCGCCTCGGTCGGCATCCTCGCCGTCCCCCTCGCGATCGCCGTCTTCGTCATTCTGGGCAATCCCAGCGCCGGCGGGGCGTTCGGTTCGAACGTCATCCCCGCCTTCTACGCGGCCATCGGACGCTGGATCACCCCGGGCGCCGGCACCGAGGGAATTCGCAGCATCGTGTACTTCGACGACGTGGGGCTGGGACAGCCCGCGCTCGCCCTCGCGCTCTACTCGGCGGTCGGGCTCGGACTGCTGTTCGGGTTCACCGCCCGGCGCCTCCGGAAGCCGGAATCGACTACGCCCCGTTCCGATGTCGTGTCGGACGACGCTTCTTGATGTCGTACCGGGGGAATGGACCTACTCTTGGTTCATGCCGACGCCCCTGCACCCCCACGCCGCGCATGTCGCCGAGACTCTGATCGCGCGAGGGCACCATGGGGTGATCGTGACCCAGCCCGACTCCACCCACTCCGCGGCCGAGGCGGCGGAGTCTCTGGGGGTCGATATCGGGGCCATCACCAAGTCGCTGGTGTTCCTCCTGGACGACGACCCGATCCTGCTCCTCGTGTCGGGGGCACACGAGGTGGATCTGACGAACACGGGCAAACGACTGCAGGGAAATCTGACCCGGGCGCCCCTCGACATGGTTCGGATCGCCACCGGCCAGCCGATCGGGGGTATCGCGCCGCTCGGACATCCCACGAACCTTCCGACGTACGTCGACAACGCCCTGTCGGAGTACGCGGAACTGTGGGCGGCCGCCGGGCACCCGGACACGGTCTTCCGCACGTCGTTCTCGGAGTTGGTGCGGATCACCGCGGGTCTGGCGATCGACGTCGACTGAATCCCAGGCTGTTCACGCCCCTATAGTTGACGTCAGATCTCGTGAACGAGAATGACACAGTGCCCGCACGGGCCGACCCGGAGAATGATTTGTCCGACAGAGCCGAGAACGCCGAAACCGTCGATGGTTCGGACCTCCCCCGCGACCATCGACTCGCCCCCGGAATCTGCGCCGAGGATTACCGCGCAGCACTGCGTCGACACCCGGCGGGCGTCACCATCGTGACCCTCGATTCGGGGTCCGGCCCGGTCGGCTTCACGGCGTCCTCGTTCTCCTCGGTCTCACTGGACCCGCCGTTGGTGTCGTTCAACATCGCGAACACCTCCTCCAGCATCGATGCACTTCATTCCGCGGATTCGCTGGTGATCCACCTGCTCGGGGAACACCAGCAGCACCTGGCTCAGCGCTTCTCCCGAAGCGCCGACCAGCGGTTCGCCGACGAGTCGCTCTGGGCGCGACTCGACACCGGCGAACCGGTCCTCCACGGAACTCCCAGCTGGTTGCGGGTCATCGTGGACCAGCTGATTCCCGTCGGCGATCACACGCTCGTCATCGGCCTCGTCACCCGCGTCCATGCCGAGGCAGACGACGATTCCGCCTCGGCTCCCCTGCTGTACCACGAGGGCCGGTACTACCGGCCCACTCCGCTCGGTTCAGCGAACAACGGCAACTGATCTGGTCAGGATGCCAGTACCCGCTCGCGGAGGGGGAGGTCGAAACGACGCAGTGCTTCGTCGACGGCGGCGGCGGCGGTGACGAGACCTCGCTCCTCCAGCCACGGGAGGGTGCCGTCGACGAGCTGCTCCAGAACCCTGGGCAGCGACAGCGGCAGCACGGTCACACCGTCGGCGACGCCGGCCGCCTGGATGTCGGCGATGAGCCCGGCGAGGCCGACCGGAGTTCCGATGTACTGCAACGACACCGGAGCACGCGGTGCATCCAGTGCGCTGTCGAGGAGGGCCAGCTCCTTGCGCGCGGCGCGGGCCTCTCCGGCGATGAGGACCTCGAGGTCCACCAGGACGGTGACGCTGTCGGGGTCGCGACCGTCGGCGACGAGTTCGGCGCGGATCCGCGCGCGTTCCTGCTGCGCCTCACGCAGATCGGACGCCCGGATCCGGACGACGTTCGGCGGGAACGACGTGAGGTCGAGCTGATCCGTCGAGTCGGCGGTCAGGTCCACCCAGTAGTCCGCGCCGTTGATCGGCCGCGTGCCCGGGGCACCCTCGGCCGCCGGGTGATGGCCGGAGCCGGTCAGTTCGACGGCGACGCGAAGGGGACGGGATACGAAGGCATTGTCTCGAGACATAGGGGTTCCTCGGGAATGACGTGTGAATGAAACGGAGCTGGAAGAACGGTCAGCTCGAACACATACCCGAGGCGGTTCGGCACAGATCGACATGCCGACGGCACCAGTGAGCAATCATTGTGCTCCCAGCCTGCGATGCCATGTGGTCATACTAGCGCGTCTCGCGAAAAACGCGTCTCCGGCACCGGATTCCACTGGCCGCTCTCCTTGGCGTAGGTCCAGCTCCTGCGCCCCGCCACCAGCGTGCGCACCGCGTCGACCAGCCGATCCACGTCCCCGGAGCAGCTTCCGAGACCCACACTCACTCGCACGGCGCCGTCGGGCCGGCCGAGGCGTCCCAGCAGCGGATGGGCGCAGAACCGCCCGTCGCGAACTCCGATTCCGTGTTCGGCGGAGAGGTAGGCGGCGATCTCTCCGGGTTCGAACCCGTCGATCGTGAACGTCACGATCCCCACGGTGTCGGGGGCGTCCGACCACAGCCGCAGGAACTCCAGGCCGTCGACGGAGCCGAGGCCGTCGAGGAGGCGGCGGGTGAGCGCCGCCTCGTGTTCGGCCACCGTGCCGAAGTCCAGCTCGGACAGCGCATCGCACGCGGCGGCGAGCGCCGCCGCGCCGAGCACGTTGGGGGTTCCCGCCTCGTGCCGGGCAGGGGCGGGCGCCCACTGGGTGGATTCGACGGTCACGTTCCGGACCGCGCCGCCGCCTGCGAGGTAGGGCTCGGCGGCGTCGAGCCAGTCCCGGCGGCCGACCAGCACGCCGGCGCCGAAGGGTGCATACAGCTTGTGCCCGGAGAAGGCGAGGTAGTCGACGCCCCACTCCTCGACGTCGATGCGGCGGTGCGGCGCGAGCTGAGCGGCGTCGACGAGAATCCGTGCGCCGCAACGATGCGCCACCTCGGCGAGGGCTGCGATCGGCAGCACCTCGCCCGTCACGTTGGACGCTCCCGTCACCGCGAGCAGGGCGGTGGGCTTGGAGCACAGTTCGGCGACGAGCAGGCGGACGGTCTCGTCCAGCGTGTCCGCCGCCTGAACGACGCGAGAGTTCTTCCACGGCAGCAGGTTCGCGTGGTGCTCGATGTCGAGGACCACGGTGCTGCCGGGGACGCAGCCGGCGAGCAGATTCAGCGAGTCGGTCGTGTTCCGGGTGAAGACCACCACCTGGTCCTCGCCCGCTCCGACGAACCGGGCCACCGAGTCGCGGGCCTTCTCGTAGCACTCGGTCGACACCCGCGACGCGTAGCCGGCGCCGCGATGCACGCTGGAGTACGTCGGAAGCAGCGCCCCGATTCGATCGGTCACCTGCGCCAACGCCGGCGCACTGGCGGCGTAGTCGAAGTTGACGTACGCGCAGTCGCCACCTTGAACGAGCGGAACCCGCAGGTCGGAGCCCGAAACCTGGGCCAGGGGGGCAACACACACGTCAGCGGTCAATACAGCAGTCATCACGACATCCCTCGTAGTCAGGGACTCGTCGCAGGGTCGGTGCCCTCTCGGAGTCCGCGCTTGCCGGGTCCGGTATGGACCTCAGCCTGGTCGTCACCCGGAGCACCCCGCCGCGGTGGAGGGTTGCCGACCAGCAAGCCGGGGCTTGACGCTGGTACTCGTGACCTGTTTCGAAGATTGCAGGATCGACGCGCAGTTGTCAACCCGAAATCCGGGAGCGTCCGGGATCCGGGGTGAGAACTCGCGTCAGTTGGGGGTCACCCCGAGGAGCGGGGCGAGCTGATTGGCAATCGGGTTGAGGTCCAACTTGTTCGGATCCTTCTTGGGGGTGGAGTCCCACGGCTGCACGGTGGCGGGGTCTCCGAACACGATCCGGTTCGCGCTCCGGACACCGGTGAGACTGCCCTGCGGAGCTTCGCAGGATGCGGCGGTGTTCTGCGGGAAGTCCTGCTGCGTGTCGTCGAAGTTCGGGTCGTTCCGCTTCATCTCCTGGAGGATCGCCTGGGTACCCTCGTAGCCGACGGTGCACGACGGCGGATTGTTGGTCTCTGCCACCAGGCCCAGGTGAACGGTTCCGTCGTCGGGCGCAATGGTCGAAGACGCGGCCGCCACGCCGGGCAAATACACGAACAGCGTCTGCAGGGCGGTGGCCTGCACCGAGATCGCCTTCGCCGTGGCGGACAGGTTGGCGAGGTTCGTCGTGGCACCCGGCCCGGCCTCCGAGACGAGTTGCCCTAGTCGATCGCTCGCCGGATTTCCGTTGTCGATCAGCCGCCGGACGTCCGGGTCGCTGCTGCGCAGCCGATCCGCGAGCGAGTCCAGGTCGGCGCTGAAATCCTTGATCGCCGACGACTGTTCGGACTGCGTTCCCAAGACGGTGCGGCCGTCGCGCACCAAAGCCACTGTCCGATCGAGCGATTCGGCGCCCGACGCCGACAGCCCGGACAACGAATCCGCGAGCGACTGAAGGTCTTCACCCTTGCCGTCGAACGCCGCCCCGAGCAATTCTTCGACGGGAACCGGCGTCGACGTGTCGGCGGCGGCGATACGGGATCCGTCCGTCAGGTACGGAGCGAGCGACGCGATGCGATTCTGAAGGCCAGCGCCACGGCCATTGCCCAACGAGGTATCCGCGGGCTTCGCGTCAACGATGTCGCGGAGGTCGCGGGCGTGTCGCCGGGACTGCTGTACTACCACTTCAAGGATCGCATCGGCCTCCTCGAGGCCGCCCTGAACCACATCAACGACCGTGCCCGCGCCTACCGCAGCGAGGGTGAGGGATCCGGCGACTCCGCTCGCGACCGGCTCACCCGCTCCCTCCTCGGCGAGATCCAGGACCGTCCCGAGGTCGTGGAGAACTCGTTGGCCTGGAACGAGTTACGCGCCTCCGCCGTGTACGAGGAGGCGCTGCGGGAGCCGCTCGCACGGACCACCGCGGCGTGGGTGTCGGAGATCGCCGACGCGATCACGCAGGCGCAGGTCACGGGCGAGATCTCCCGCTCGCTCGACCCCCAGGCCACCTCGGTCACGATGACCGCCCTTGTCGAGGGCCTGTCCGGGCGGTGGCTCTGCAAGGAGATCTCCACCGAGGACGCCCGCTCCCATCTGCTCGGCGCGATCGACGTCGTGATGTCCGAGCCCACCCCCCGCACTCCCGACACTCCCGTCACATCCAGACCGAAGGAATAACGATGACCATTCGCACGATCACCGCACTGCCCGCACCGTCCTCACCGGCGCGCTTCACCGAATCCGCCCGCACGCCGCTGCGGGTCGGGCTGGTGCAGCACCGCTGGCGTCCCGATGCGGACGCACTGCGCACCGAATTGACCGACGCGATCGGTGAGGCCGCCGCACTCGGCGCCGAGGTGGTGTTCCTGCCGGAACTCACGTTGTCGAAGTACCCCGCCGACACCCGCGCGACCGGGGCCCCCGGCCGCGACGCCGAGGACCTCACGACCGGACCCACGTACAGTTTCGCGGCCGCCGCCGCTGCCCGGCACGGCGTCTGCGTCCACGCTTCCCTCTACGAACGAGCCGACGGCCCGGACGGTCTCGGTTTCAACACCGCCATCCTCGTCGCCCCGTCCGGCGAATTGCTCTCCCGCACCCGCAAGCTCCACATCCCCGTCAGCGCCGGCTACTACGAGGACACCTACTTTCGCGGCGGTCCCGCCGACGACGCCTACCCCGTCTACCGCTCGGCCGAACTGGGCGGTGCCGCACTCGGTTTGCCGACGTGCTGGGACGAGTGGTTCCCCGAAGTCGCGCGGATGTATTCGCTCGGCGGCGCCGAGATCCTCGTCTACCCCACGGCGATCGGGTCGGAGCCGAGCGCCCCGTCCTTCGACACCCAGCCGATCTGGCAGCACGTGATCGTCGGAAACGGCATCACCAATGGCACATTCATGGTGGTCCCGAACCGCTGCGGCAACGAGGGCGGCATCGACTTCTACGGTTCCTCGTTCATCTCCGACCCGTACGGCCGCGTGCTCGTGTCGGCTCCCCGCGACGAGGAGGCGGTCCTGGTGGCCGATCTCGACCTCGATCAGCGGAAGGACTGGCTCGATCTCTTCCCGTTCCTGACCACCCGCAGGCCGGACACCTACACCCGGCTGACGGATCCCGTGGACCACGAGCACCCCTACGGACTTCCGACGACGGTATCGGCCTCGGAGACCCGGTCATGACCTGGCGGATGCCGAGCGAGACCGAACCGCAGGAACGGGTGTGGATGGCGTTCCCGCCCCTCGGGGCCTCGATGACCGCGACCGCGGACGACGCGCACGAGGCGCGAACCGCGTGGACGGCAGTCGCCCACACGATCGCCGAATTCGAACCGGTCACCATGGTCGTCGATCCGGCGGATCGGAACGTCGCCCGGCAATACCTGTCCTCGGACGTGGACGTGGTCGAGGCTCCCCTCGACGACGCCTGGATGCGCGACATCGGACCCACGTTCGTCCTCGACGAGGACGACCGCCTCGGTGCCGTCGACTGGACGTTCAACGGCTGGGGACAACAGGGGTGGGCGACCTGGGATCGCGACCGGTCGATCGGCGCGGCCGTCACCCGGTGGTCCGGTGCGCAGCCGGTCCCGTCGTCGATGGTCAACGAGGGCGGCGGGATCCAGGTCGACGGTCGCGGAACCGTGCTCGTCACCGAGACCGTGCAACTGGACCCGCTGCGCAACCCCGGCCTGGACGCGGCGGGAGTCGAGGCGGAACTCGCGCGCACGATCGGCGCCGAACACGTCGTCTGGCTCCCCCGCGGCCTCACGCGAGATTCCGAGAAGTTCGGCACCAAGGGGCACGTCGACATCGTCGCGGCGCTGCCCGCACCCGGGGTGGCCCTCGTGCACTCCCAGCGCGACCGATCCCACCCCGACCACGAGGTGTCCGCCGAGATCCTGAAAGTTCTGTCCGACAGCCGTGACCGTTCCGGTGCGCCGTGGCGGATCGTCGAGGTACCGGCCCCGACGGTCCTGCGTGACGAGGAGGGCTGGGTCGACTACAGCTACATCAATCATCTCGTCGTCAACGGCGGCGTCATCGCGTGTGGCTTCGACGACCCTCACGATGCCCTCGCCCGCGACATCCTGTCGAGCGTCTACCCCGGTCGCCGCGTCGTCACGGTCGATGCCCGGCAGATCTTCGCGCGGGGCGGCGGCATCCACTGCATCACCCAGCACCAGCCTCGCGGGCGGATCTAGCGGGCACTGTTCTCGCGGTCCACTTCCGCGAGCCGCCTCGCCAGGAATCGCCGGGTCGGTTCGTTCGCCGCCAGGCCGATCGCGGCGCGGTACTCCGCATTCGCCTCCGCGGGCCTGCCCGCTCGGCGCAGCAGGTCGGCGCGGGTCGCGTGCACGGTGTGCGTCCGCGCCAGCCTCGGCTCCCCGGCGAGCGCGTCCAACTCTGCTAGGCCGGCGTCGGGGCCGTCGCGGAAGCTCACTGCGACAGCACGATTGAGACGAACGGTGGGCGAGTCACCGTACGTGCCGAGTTCGTCGTATCCCGCGACGACGGCGTTCCAATCGGTGGCCGCCCAGTTCGGCGCCGTCGCGTGGGCGGCCGCGATCGTGGCCTGCGCGCCGTACGGACCCCCTCCCCTGCGCCGTGCGGCCCGCAGGCACACGACACCTTCCTCGATCTTCGCCCGGTCCCAGCGCCGACGGTCCTGCTCCTCGAGGGGGACGAGATCACCCACGACGTCCGTTCGCTGAGCGCGCCTGCTGTCGTGAAACAGCATGAGCGCCATCAGCGCCCACGCCTCACCCTCGTCCGGCATCAGCTCGCACAGCAACCGGCCGAGCCGCAGCGCCTCCTCGCAGAGTTCGTCCCGGATCGCGGTGTCGCCGGACGTCGCCGAATAGCCCTCGGTGAACACCAGATAAATGCAGGCGAGCACCTGCGGGGTGCGCTCGGGCAGCAGATGGTCGGGCGGGACCCGGAACGGGATACCGGCCGTCCGGATCTTCGACTTCGCACGGCTGAGCCGTTGGGACACGGTCGGTTCCGGGGCGAGGAACAACCGGGCGATCTCCGCGGGCCTCAACCCGGCCACCAGGCGGAGAGTCAACGCGACCTGCGACTCCGGGGACAGCGCGGGATGGCAGCACGTGAACATGAGCCGCAACTGATCGTCACGCACCGGCCACACCTCTTCCTCGTCCGGAGGGGGAACGAGCCGCGCCGCATCGTGCTCCTTGTCGCCGCGCAACGACTCCCGGCGCAACCGGTCCAGTGCCCGGTTGCGGGCGACGGTCGTGATCCAGGCTCCAGGGTTCTTCGGCAGGCCCGCCTCCGGCCAGCTGCGGATCGCCTCGGCGAACGCCTCCTGCACCGCGTCTTCGGCGAGGGACAGGTCGCCGACCATCCGTGCCACGGTGGCCAGCGCCCGACCGGACTCCTCCCGGAAGACGCGGCTCAGCGTGTCGCCGTCCATTACTCGGCGTAGTCGACGATCTGCCGGAGTTCGATGCAGCCCTTCGGCGTCACCGGAATCTTCGCCGACAACGCGATCGCACTCTCCCGGTCGTCGGCTGCGAGCACGTACAGGCCGTTCGCGACCTCGGCTGTCTCGGCGAAGGGGCCGTCGGTGAGAAGAAGTTCCCCGTCCCGAACGCGGATCGTCGTCGCGGAGTCCGGCGGATAGAGGGCCCCGCCGCCACGCACCGCGGACCCGGCGAGCCGACCGAACTTCTCGTGCTCGGCCATTCCCTCGTCCCACTGGGGTGTGCCCGGCGCCACCGCCGCCGCCACCGGTTCGCGGAGCAGCGCCATCCAGCAGCCTGTCTGATCGGTCACGGGCATCCACTCGAACATCGGCCACAACTCGATGATCGCCTCGGGGATGTGCCGCGCCAGATTCAGCACCTCGTCCAGGTCCGGCCCCTCGAGGACGTAGAAACCACCGATCACCTCCGCGGTCTCCGCGAACGGACCGTCCGTGATCAGCGCACGGCCGCCCTCGTTCCGGATGGTGGCCGCCTCCGCGCTCGGATACAGGGCACCACCTCCGACGATCGCGGAGCCCGCTCTCTCCGTGAACGCCTGGTGGCGCGCAACGGCCACCGCGAACTCCGGACTATCCGGTGCCCATTCGGTGGCGTTCTTCTCGTCCGCCAGCAATGCCAGGTAGTACATGAGGTGATCCTTCCTCGAAAAGAAGGAACTCGGGTGCTCCTTCTGACCAGACGACGAAGAAGAGGGACGAACTTCGACACGTGCGGCGAGAGAACCGGCAACTGCGGGTGAAGAATGGACGACGAAGCCCTACGAACCACCAACTGTTCACCATCTGGCCACTTGATCGTGAGATAACGAGCCGTACGCATCACCACCCTCAGAGAAGGAATTCTGGATTGTCTCTCCAGTCGCCGACGGATTCGGACCTGTCGCTCCGTATACCCCGGGAATTCCTCCGCCGTGAATTCGCACCGGCGCCGCGCACTCTCGTCGACATCCTGTTCGCGACGGCCGAGGCGAACCCCGAAGCCCCGGCGATCGACGACGGCTCGACGTCGCTCACCTACCAGGAACTGCTCGAGGAGATCCGGCAGACCGCGGAGGTCCTGGCCGAATCAGGAGTCGGGGCCGGCGATCGCGTCGGAATCCGAATGCCATCCGGATCCTGCTCGCTCTACGTCGCGATCCTCGCGACGCTCGCCGTCGGCGCCGCCTACGTGCCGGTCGACGCGGACGACCCCGAGGAACGCGCCGAACTCGTGTTCGGCGAGGCGCAGGTCCGGTGCGTGATGACCGGCACCGGGATCACCGCGGGTACCGCCCCCGACAGGGCCGAGTCGCCGAGCGCCCGTCCGCCGACCGTCGACGATGACGCCTGGATCATCTTCACCTCCGGTTCCACCGGCACCCCCAAGGGTGTCGCGGTGAACCATCGCAATGCGGCGGCGTTCGTGGATGCCGAAGCCCGGATGTTCCTTCAGGAAGACCCGATCCGGCCCGGCGATCGGGTGCTGGCCGGACTGTCGGTCGCGTTCGACGCGTCCTGCGAGGAGATGTGGCTCGCGTGGCGTCACGGCGCCTGCCTCGTTCCCGCGCCCCGGTCCCTGGTGCGCAGCGGCATGGACCTCGGCCCGTGGCTCGTCGCGCGCGATGTCAGCATCGTCTCGACGGTGCCGACCCTCGCGTCGCTGTGGCCCGCCGAGGCCCTCGAGGCCGTGCGCCTGCTGATCTTCGGCGGCGAGGCCTGCCCACCCGAACTGGCGGAGCGTCTCGCCGTCGACGGACGCGAGGTATGGAACACGTACGGGCCCACCGAGGCGACCGTCGTGGCGTGCGGCGCCCTGATGGACGGCAAGAGTCCGGTCAGTATCGGCCTCCCGCTCGACGGCTGGGACCTCGCGGTGGTCGACGCAACCGGTGAACCCGTCCCCGAGGGCGACGTGGGCGAACTGGTCATCGGCGGTGTCGGTCTGGCCCGGTACCTCGACCCGCAGAAGGACGCCGAGAAGTACGCACCGATGCCGACCCTCGGCTGGGATCGCGCGTACCGCAGTGGCGACCTCGTCCGCCTCGACCGACGCGGACTGCTGTTCCAGGGTCGCGCGGACGATCAGGTGAAGCTGGGCGGCAGGCGGATCGAACTGGGCGAGGTCGACAACGCCCTGCAGAACCTTCCCGGCGTCAGCGGCGCCGCCGCGGCCGTGCGCAGGACCGGAGCCGGTCACCAGATCCTCGTCGGCTACCTGGTCAGCACCAACCCCGACTTCGACCTCAAGGCGGCGCACACCGCGCTCACCGAGCAACTGCCGGCGGCGCTGGTCCCCCGGTTGGTCCTGGTCGACGAACTGCCCACCCGCACGTCCGGCAAGGTCGACCGGAACGCCCTGCCCTGGCCCCCGCCAGGTATCGACGACGCCGCGGAGAAACTGGGTCTCGAAGGCACGCAGGCCTGGGTCGCGGGGCTGTGGACGGCGATTCTCGGCGCCGAGATCACGGGCCCCGACGACGACTTCTTCGAGCTCGGCGGCGGATCCCTCTCGGCAGCCCAGCTGGTCACGGCGCTGCGCGAACGGTTCCCCGAAGTGACGGTCGCGCAACTCTACGACCATCCGCGGCTCGGTTCGCTCGCGGAATACCTCGACGAGCTGGCGCCGATCGACGCCGCCGAACCCCGCATCGTCACACCGACTCCGCGTCGGAGCCAGCTCGCGCAGATCGCGGCCACGGTTCCGCTCACCACGCTCACTGGCCTGCAGTGGGTCACGTGGCTGGCCATCGCGAACAACGCCTTCTCGTGGTTCACGACGGTGTCGTGGGCGCCCACGGTGTCGTGGTGGTGGATTCTGCTCGCGTTCTTCGCGTTCATCAGCCCGGTCGGCCGGATGGCGATCTCCGTGATCGGCTCACGGATCCTGCTGCGCGGACTCGAGCCGGGAACGTATCCCCGAGGCGGCAGCGAACACCTGCGACTGTGGGTGGCGCTGCGCCTGACCGAGGCCAGCGGCGCCGCGAACCTGTCGGGCGCGCCGTGGATGCTCTACTACGCGCGGGCGCTCGGCGCCACGGTCGGCAAGGGCGTAGACCTGCACACGCTGCCGCCGGTCACCGGCATGCTCGAGCTCGGCGACGGTTGCTCCATCGAACCCGAGGTCGACCTGTCCGGGCACTGGGTGGACGGCGACGTCGTCCACATCGGTGCGATCAAGATCGGTCCGGGTGCGTCGGTGGGCGCCCGGTCCACGCTGATTCCCGGCGCCACCATCGGGCGAAACGCCGAAGTCGAGGCAGGTTCCGCCGTGTTCGGACGCGTCAAGGCCAATCAGCACTGGGCCGGTTCACCGGCGGTCAAGGTCGGCAAGGCCGTCCACCCGTGGCCCGAGGAGACCCCGCGCCGCGCCGCGTACTGGGTTCCCGCGTTCGGCGTGACGTCGATGCTCATCGCCGGACTGCCGATCTTCGCCCTCGTCGCCGGCATCCTGGTCATCGGCTGGTGGATCCGCGACGCCGGCACGATCGGATCCGCCGTACTCCAGTCGCTGGTGGTCCTTCCCGTCGCGACGCTCGTCAGCCTCGCCGTATTCGCCCTCCTCACGGTCGTGTCCGTCCGGCTGCTGTCCATCGGGCTGCGTGAGGGCTACCACCCGGTCCGCAGTCGCATCGGCTGGCAGGTGTGGGCCACCGAACGACTCATGGACTCCGCCCGCACGTTCCTGTTCCCGCTGTATGCGAGCCTCCTGACGCCGGGATGGCTGCGGTTGCTCGGCGCCCGGATCGGCAAGAACGTCGAAGCGTCGACCGTCCTCATGCTGCCGAAGTTCACCACCGTGGCGGATGGCGCATTCCTCGCCGACGACACGATGATCGCGAGTTACGAACTCGGCGGCGGCTGGATGCACATCGAACACGCGAAGGTCGGCAAGCGCGCCTTCCTCGGCAACTCCGGGATGACCGGTCCGGGTCGGCGCGTGCCCAAGAACGGTCTCGTCGCTGTGCTCTCGGCCACGCCGTCGAAGGCGAAATCCGGTTCCTCCTGGCTGGGCAGTCCCCCGGTCCGTCTCCGCAGGGCGCCCGGCGACACCGACGCCTCCCGCACGTTCCGTCCCCCGGTCCGGCTCAAGATCGCCCGCGCGGTCGTGGAGACGTGCCGCCTCATCCCGGTGACGGTGACGTTCGGAATCGGCCTCGGTGTGCTGTTCGCGCTGCAGGTGATGGCTCACCACATCGGCTTCTGGCTCGCAGCGCTGGCCAGCGGTGTCGTCCTCCTCGTCGCGGGCGCGGTCGCCGGGCTGATCTCCGTGATCGCGAAGTGGCTGGTGGTGGGTCGGATCGGGAAGATCGAACACCCGCTGTGGAGTTCGTTCGTGTGGCGGAACGAGGTGTCAGACGCCTTCGTGGAGACCGTCGCCGCACCCTGGTTCGCCCGTGCCGCCACGGGCACCGCCGTCCTCAACGTCTGGTTGCGGGGTCTCGGAGCCACCATCGGCAAGGGTGTGTGGTGTGAAACCTATTGGCTCCCCGAGGCGGATCTCGTGACGCTGGGCGACGGCGCGACTGTGGAACGGGGGTGTGTCGTGCAGACTCACCTGTTCCATGATCGGATCATGTCCATGGACACCGTCATCCTCGGAGCCGGCGCCACCCTCGGCCCGCACTGTGTCGCGTTGCCCGCCGCCCGGATCGGCGAAGGCGCCACGGTCGGCCCGGCCTCACTCGTCATGCGCGGCGACACCGTGCCGCCGTCCACGCGGTGGCAGGGAAACCCGATCGCCCCCTGGGCGGCCACGTGAAGTCCGACAAGGGGATCGACGAGCCGGTCGACCCGTACCTCCCCCAGAACGGAAACCGCGGATACCGGGTGTCCCGGTACGAACTCGACCTCACCTACAAGGTTCACAGCAACCGGCTGGCAGGCAAGGCCACGATCACCGCGGTCACCACGGAGGCCCGCTCCCGGTTCGCCCTGGATCTGGCGTCCAACCTGCACGTCACGAAGGTCGCGGCCAACGGTTCCCGCAACACGAAGTGGTTGCACCGGAACGGCAAGCTGATCGTCACGCCCGCGCAGGCGATCCCCGCGGGCGGCGCCCTCGTGCTCACCGTCCAATACGGGGGTTCGCCGAAACCGATCCGCAGTGTGTGGGGTGAGGTCGGCTGGGAGGAGCTGTCCGAGGGCGCGCTCGTCGCCAGTCAGCCCAACGGGGCGGCGTCCTGGTTCCCGTGCGACGACCACCCGAGTTCGAAGGCGAGTTACCGCATCGCGATCACGACCGATTCGCCGTATTTCACGGTGGCCAACGGTGCGCTGGTCAGCAAGCAGACCCGGGCCAGCCAGACGACGTGGGTGTACGAGCAGACCGAGCCGATGGCGAGCTACCTGGCCACCATCCAGATCGGACCGTACGAACGCCGGAGCCTCGGTTCCGGCGGTGTGCCCATGTTCGCCGTCCACCCGCCGCGGCTGCGTCCGACGTTCGACGTGGACTTCGGCCGGCAGCCTCAGATGATGGACGTGTTCTCCCGGTTGTTCGGCCCCTACCCGTTCGCGGATTACACGGTGGTCGTGACGGACGACGAGTTGGAGATCCCGCTCGAGGCGCAGGGACTGTCGATTTTCGGCGCCAACCATTGCACCGGCCGGCGCTGGTCCGAACGTCTGGTGGCGCACGAACTGGCCCATCAGTGGTTCGGCAACAGCCTGACGCTCGGCCAGTGGCGCGACATCTGGCTGCACGAAGGCTTCGCCTGTTACGCGGAGTGGATCTGGTCGGAGAATTCCGGTGGACATTCCGCGCATCAGCTCGCCCTGCAGGCGCATCAGGGCCTGGCCCGCAAACCACAGGATCTGGTGATCGCCGATCCGGGACCGCAGCTGATGTTCGACGACCGCGTCTACAAGCGCGGCGCTCTCACACTCCACGCCTTGCGACGCCGGCTCGGCGACGACAAGTTCTTCGGGTTGCTGCGGCAGTGGACGCTGGCCCATCGCCACTCCACCGTCACGAGCGAGCAGTTCACCGACCTGGCCACCCACTACACCGACGAGCCGCTGCGCCGGCTGTGGGATTCCTGGCTCGGCGAGAAGACCCTGCCGCCGATGTGAGCTGCGCTCACTCCGGGTGCGGCAGGTGCGCGCGCCACTTCGTGAGGGCGAGCGCGAGACAGCCCGCGGCCGCGACCGCGCCGAAGACGAACATTCTCGGGTACGTCACCGCCGGGAACGTCTCGGACAGGTAGGCCATCACGGCGGGCGTCCCGAATCCCAGGTACGTGAGCGAGTAGAAGACGGCGGTCAAGCCGGCCAGGTCGTCCGGTCCCGCGATCCGCTGAATCTCCTGCAGTCCCGACACCATGGCCATGCCGTATCCGCAGCCGAGCACGACGGCGGCGGCGAGCGCGAGCGGAACGGTCAGCGCCGACGCGGCGATGGCGGCGACGCCCATTCCGGCGAGGACGACGACGAGTGACACCACGACGGCACGCGCGTTGCGGGGGGTGTCGATCTTGCGGCCGAGTGCCTGGATCGCGAATCCCGCCCCGAGGCCGACCATGCA
Source organism: Rhodococcus sp. A14 (assembly GCF_011603105.1). Taxonomy (NCBI): domain Bacteria; kingdom Bacillati; phylum Actinomycetota; class Actinomycetes; order Mycobacteriales; family Nocardiaceae; genus Rhodococcus; species Rhodococcus sp. A14. The sequence goes on from NZ_JAAOQS010000014.1 coordinate 93,451, forward strand.
CATGAGCGCCGAGAACGCGAGCGGCAGCCCACCGGTGTTCCCGGACATCAGCGACGGCAGCACCGCGTAGGCGGCGGCCGCCGTACCGAACACCCACGGGGCGAGCGGTGCGATCACGAACAGGAATCGCTTGTGGGCGGCGGACGGGATCGCGAGGTCGCGGGCGAGCGAGACACGTTCGGAGACCGGCTGGGCCGCCCGGGTCTCCGGGGCCCGCCACAGGGCGACGGCAGCGGCGACGGCGATCGCGCTGTGCACGACGTAGGACAGGACACTCGGCAGTGGCGCCCACTGCGCGAGGACGCCGGCGACGCCCGCGCCGAGGCCGAATCCGCCGGTCAAGCTCATCGCTGCCCGTCGCGCACCGGCACCGTCCGTCGCCGCGGGATCCCACGGCGCGGAGGACAGTTCCTTCACCCAGCTGCCGCCGACGGCCATGCCGAGGCCGAGCGCGACCCCGCACAGGACGCGGCCGACGATGATCATCGCCGCGGAATCGGCGCCGAGGGCCAGGAGCGTGGAACCGGCGATCGTCAGGAACGGTGCCGGGAGCAGGATCGGCCGCCGTCCCAGCCGGTCGGAGAGTGGCCCGCCGAGGAGCAGGGCGGGCACGATCCCGACAACGTAGGCGAACAGGAACAGATCGACCGTGACCGGCGAGAAGCCGTGATCGGCGCGGTACATGCCGAGCAGCGGCGTGAATTCGTTGCCGCCCCACGCGACCGCGAACATGGTCGCGGCCACCAGCAGCCACGCGCGCGGCGACGCGAGGGCCTCGGGCACCTCCATCGGGGATTCGCGGACGACGGTCATCGCGCAACTCCTCTCGGGTTGAGGGCGTGGACCTGGCGCATGTGGACGAGCACCGCGGCGTCGAACCCGGCGGCGTCACCCGCCTCGACGAGTTCGGTCAGCTGCTCGTGGTCGGCGATGATCCTGGGCAGCTGTCCCGGGTCACGGGTGATCGAGTGTGCCGTCATGCGGCGCTGACGCTCGCGGATGCTGGAGTAGAACGTCGCGAGCAGCGGATTCTCGCCCGCCTCGACGATCATCCGATGGAAGTCGGCGTCGGCGGCGCTGAAGGCGGCGACGTCGCCGCGCTCGGCGATCTCCCGCTGCTCCACGAGGTTCTCGCGCAGGCGGGCGACGAGGAGTTCGCGGGCGTGGGGCTGGTCGGCCAGCACCCGGACGCTGTGCGTCTCGACGAGCTGGCGGGCGTCGACCACGTGTTCCGCCTCGCCGTCCGCGACGGGCACGATGAGCGCGCCCCGCTTCGGGTACAGCCGCATCCAGCCCTCGGACTCGAGCCGGAGAAAGGCTTCGCGCACCGGGGTACGGCTGAGCCCCATGCGTCCGGCGATCTCGCCCTCGCTGATCAGCTCACCGCCGGGCAGACCGCCCGACAGGATGAGCTCCTTGACCTCGCGATAGGCCTGCTCCGCGGCGGAATACAACATAGACACAAGATGTATTTATACTCCGGAGCCGGGTGCGGGTCTATGCGCGGACAGCCACTGTGAGCTCTATCTCCACGGGGGCGCCGGACGGCAGGGCGTACACGCCGATCGCGCTGCGCACCGGCAGCGCGTCGAGTCCCAGGCATTCGACCAGCACGTCGGACGCGCCGTCGGCCACCGCGGACAGTTCGCGGAAGTCCGGGGTACACGCGACGAAGACGCTCATGCGCAGACACCGGGAGATGGCCGCCGTTCCGCCGACAGCCGCGGCGACGGCGGCGATCGCGTTTCTCGCCGCGACCCCGGCCGCCTCCCGGGCCCGCGGGATGTCCAGGTCCCGTCCGACGATGCCGGTAACCGTCAGCACCCCGTCGCGGCGTGGCGTCATGCCGGCGCTGTACGCGATCCCGTCGTGCACGACGGCGGGAATGTAGCGGCCCTGTGGTCGTGGGGCGGCGGCGAGGGATTCCTGCTCAGACACCAAGTGCTATTCCTTCCTGGCGGGGGTCGGCGGCGCCGGACAGCAGGCCGCGCGCTGCGTCGAGGGTGATGATCTGCGCGCTTCCACCGGCGGCCCACGGACCCTGCAGTGCGACGTCGTGACCCAGGCGCTCCAACTCGGTGCGCACCTCCTCCGGAATGCGGGACTCGCAGCGCAGTTCCGCCGGGCGACCGACCACATCGGCGTCACTGCCGGGGAAGACGGTGAAGCGGGGTGCCGCGACGGCCTCCGCGGGGTCGAGCCCGTGATCGAGCAGGTGCGAGATCAGTTGCATGTTCCATTGCACCTGCCCGTCCCCGCCCGGGGTGTTTCCGACGTGCAGGAGATTCCCGGACGTATCGGTGATCACCCACGCGTTGAGGGTGTGCAGCGGTTTACGCCGCGGCGCCGCGGCGTTGGGATGCCCCGGGATCAGATAGGCGCCGCGGCCGTATCGGTTGTTCAGCACCACTCCGGTGCCGGGGACGGTCATCTTGGCGCCGAACGTGAAGGCGAGCGAGTGGATGAAGCTGACGGCGCGTCCGTCGCAGTCCACCGCGACGGTCGAGGTGGTGTCTCCGGCGCTGACGCTGAAGGCGCCGGACGACGCCCGGCGGCCGTCCAGCCGGTCCCTCGCCGCTCCGATCGCGGCCGGCTCGAGCACGTCCTTCCACCCGTCGTTGCCGGCACCGCACGTCGCGAACCGATCCTCGAAGGCCAGACGGGCTGCTCTCGCCATGCGATCGATGGCCGGAGCGGTGAGCCACGGGGAGAAGCCGACGACGCCGTCGTTCAGCGCCGCCTGCTGGAGCACCATCCATCCGGGGGTGGGCAGGGGTGTCTGGTGAACGACAGCACCGGCGTAGTTTCCGCTGATCGCGGCCTCCGGTCGCACGTCGGCGCCTGCCGCCCACTCGTCCCCGCCGAACGGCGCCCCACCGGCGCGGAGCGCCTCGACAGCCTGCCGCGCGAACGAACCGGTGTAGAAACCGTGCACGTCGCGCGCGAGCGCACGAATGGACCGGGCGAGGTCGCGCTGCGGCAGCAGCTCCCCGACCTGCGGCAACCGTCCGCCCGGGAGATACACCGCACGCAGTCCGGGGTCGGCGGCGATCGCGGTCTGCGCTTCTCGCACGTCGTCGCGAGTCTTGGCCGAGCAGGGAAGCCCCTTCTCCGCTGCGCGCACCGCCGGCGCCCAGAGGTCCGTCAGCGAGCGCGTGGCGCCACCCGCGTGCAACGCGCCGAGGGCGGCCGGCGCCCCGGGAACCGCCACCGCCAGTGCCCCGTCGAGGGGAATCGACCGCAGCCCACGTTCGGTGTAGAAGTCCACGTCACCGCCGTCGGGTCCGAAGCCGCTGCCCCCGACCGTCCACACCGATCCGTCCGGTTCGCGGACGACGGCGAACGCGTCACCGCCGATCCCGCATTGCCCCGGCAACGTCAGCCAGGTCATCGCGGCCATGGCCAGCGTCGCGTCGATGGCGTTGCCTCCGTCGGCCAGTACGCGGGCACCTACCGTGCTCGCCGCGGGATGACTGGACGAGACCATGCCGTCGGCGGAGAGGGTGGACGGTCGAGGGTTCACTTCATGCACCCCCGCGCGGCCCGCCGGCGCGGGATGGAACTGGTGTCGTCGGGGTCGATGCCGACGAAGATCTCGCCGTCACGTTCCTCGACCGGGTAGGTCTTGATCGCCACCGTCGCCGGTGGGCACACGGGTTCCCCGGTCTCCAGATCGAATACGCTTCCGTGGCAGGAGCATCCGATGCCGTCGTCGACGAGTTTCCCGGACGAGAGCAGGCAGTCCAGGTGCGTGCAGTAGTTGGAGGTTGCGTAGGCCTTCCCGTTCAGGCGGGCCACGGCGAATTCGTGGTCGCCGGCGAAGAAGCGGCGCACGATGCCTTCGGAAACCTGTCCGGAGCGCGCAACGCGAGTGAATTCCATGGTCTTCTCCCTCTGTCGACAGGTAGGTCTCAGACCGAAGGGCTGACGTAGACGGTCTTTTCGGCTTGATAGAACTGCATCATCGACTCGCCCGCCTGTTCCTTGTGGGTTTGCGTGCTCGACGCCTTGTAACCACCGAACGGCGCGTTCATGCTCATGCCGGTGGTGGGCTGATTGATCTTCACCAGACCCGATTCGGAACGGCCCGCGAACGCGAGTGCCTTGGTCACGTCGTTGGTGACGATTCCCGCGCTGAGCCCGAATTCGGTGTCGTTCGCGAGTGCGACCGCCTCGTCGAAGCCGGAGGCCCGCAGGAAGACCAGCAGTGGCCCGAACACTTCTTCCGTGACCACCCGCATGTCGGGGCTGCCACCGGCGAACACGGTCGGGACGGCGAAATAACCGTTCCCACTGTCGAGACTTACTCCGCCACAGATCAGTTCGGCGCCTTCGTCGCGGCCGATCTGCACGTACTCGAGGAACTTCGAGAGCTGTCCCGCGCTCGCGAGAGCCCCCATGCCCACACCCGGGTCTGCGCCCGGGCCGACGGTGATCCCTTCGGCGAGTTCCACCACGCGGTCCAGCAACCGGTCGTGGATCGCGTCCACCGCGATCACCCGGCTGGTGCCCGTGCACGCCTGCCCGGACAAGCCGAAGGCGCCCTTGACGATCAGTGCGGCCGCCTTGTCCACGTCGGCGTCGCCCAGGACCACCACAGGGTTCTTGCCGCCCATCTCGAGCTGACTGCGGCGAGACGGACCCACTGCCGCATGGATCGCACGGCCCACGTGAGTGGATCCCGTGAACGTCACGGCATCGACGCGTTCGTCCGCCGCGACCGCGGCACCGGCACGACCGGAACCCTGGACCAGGGCGAGGGCACCGGCCGGAAGTCCCCCGGCCAGCAGCGCCTCGACCAGTCGCTGTCCCATCAGCGGCGTGAGTTCGGACGGTTTGAACACCACGACGTTTCCTGCGGCCAGCGCCGGTCCGAGTTTGCGCGACGGAATGTTGAGCGGGAAGTTCCAGGGGGTGATCGCCCCGACGATTCCGACGGGTTCGCGCAGGGTGATGACGAGTCCCTCACCCGGGGTGGGGTATGTACTGCCGGTGGTGCGGAGCGCTTCACCGGCGTAGAAGCGCAGGTTCATCGGTGTGCGGCCGACTTCCATGGTCGCCTCGGCCAGGGTCTTGCCCTCCTCGCGGACGAGTTCGTCGACGAGTTCGCCTGCCCGCGCCTCGAGGTGTGCGGCCGCGGCCTCCAGGATCGCCGCGCGGCGTTCCGGGGGCGTCGCGGCCCACTGCGGCGCCACCTTGGCCAGCGCGCTGACGGCGGCATCCACGTCCGCCTCGGTCGAATCCGGGAACACGCCGATCACGTCGTCGTGATCCGCGGGATTGCGCCGCTCGAACGTCGCTCCGGAAAACGACGGGACCCACTGCCCGTCAATGAGATTGAGTCCCTCGATCATGACACCGTCACCAATTCCTCGTCGTCGTCCATCAGGTCGAACAGGTCGACGTCCTGATCCGCCAACCGGCCCGGCGCGATCGACCGGCCGATCAGTTCTCTGGCGGCGCTGATCTCGTCGCCGCGGTCGAGTGCGAAGGCGCCGCGCACGACCCCGCTGTCCAGATAGAAGGCGGTGAACTCGCCGTCGTCGGCGCTGCCGCGGAAGACCAGGTCGGTGTAGCGGGCGGTGCCGGTGAACTGGATGTTCTTGCCGAACTGGTCGGACCAGAACCAGTGCGCGGGGTCCACCACCCCGACGCGTCCGAGCATGAGGTTCGCGGTCGCCGCCCCCTGCTTGCTCGCGTTGTCGAAGTGTTCGACGCGAACATGCCTGCCTGCCGCGTCGGAGAATCGCGCTGCCACGTCGCCGGCGGCGTAGACGTGTGGAATCGATGTCCGCCCCTGTGCATCCACGAGGATCCCGCCGTCGACGGCCAGTCCGGAGGCCTGCGCGACCTCGACGTTGGGGACGATACCGATGCCCACCACCACGACGTCGGCCTGAAGCACCTCGCCGCCCTGGAGGGCGATGAGCACGCCGTCCGGCCGGGTCGTCACGGTGTCGACCCGCACGCCGGCGCGGACGGTGACTCCGTTCTCCCGCTGCAATCGCGTGCAGACGTCGCCCATCTCGGCTCCGAGGATTCGAGCGAGTGGCACCGCGGCCGCCTCGAGAACGGTCACCTCGGCTCCCAGAGCCTTTGCAGTGGCGGCAATTTCGAGTCCGACGAAGCCTCCGCCGATCAGGACCAGGCCGATGCCGGGACGAAGGTGGGCGGCGAGCCGTTCGGCGTCGTCGATCGTCCTCAGGTAGTGCACCCGTTCGGACGCAGGCCCGTTCACCGGCATCGTGCGCGGTCTGCCGCCGGTCGCGACGAGCACGGCATCGGCCGCGATGCTCCGCCCGTCGGACAGGTCGACCGATCCGCCGCTCGGGTCGATCCGGGTCACCGTCGTGCCGGTGAGGAGTTCGACGTTCTGTTTCTCTCGCCACGCGTCGGGAAGCAGCATCAACGACTCGCGATCCTCCTGCCCGGCAAGGAATTCCTTGGACAGTGGTGGGCGCTGATACGGCGCGTGCGGCTCGTCGCCGACGAGGAGGATCCTGCCGTCGAACCCTCGGCGCCGCAGGGTGCGCGCCGCGACGGCAGCGGTCTGACCGGCGCCGATGGTGACGATGGTGTTCAACGTCATGGGGTCACTCGCTCTCTCAGTCGACTTCGGCGGGCGAAGTCGCGGTCTCGGCGTAATCGGGGCTGCGGGTGAGATCCACGTAGACGACGTCGTCCTCGACCTTCACCGCGTAGGTCGGCTGGCACAGGTCCTGGTCTTCCTCGTAGCCGGTGTCGAGGTCGAACGCCCACTGGTGGCCCGGGCAGATGACCCGCCCGTGCAGCAGGGTGCCTTTCGCCAGTGACCGATCCTGATGGATGCACAGATCACGAAAGGCGTAGATCCGGTCGTCGGCCTGGAACAGGGCGACCGCGGTGTCCCCGACCTCGACGCGAAGCTTCCGGCGACGGCCGAGCTCACGCACGGTGACCAGCCGGGTCCAGTTCGTCTCCATCGTTCTCTCCTGTCGGGCGAGTTGCCTGCGTCCGGAGGGGCCCGATGTGGGCCCCTCCCTTCGCACGGTCAGGCGGTCGCGAGCTCGAGGTCGGTCGCCACGTACGTGTCGTAGAGTCCCTTCGTGTACGAGAAGCGCATCTCGGCTCCCCACTGCACGAGTTGCAGGCAACGCTGCTGCAGTTGCGGGGTATCCGCGTGGTCGAGCACGATCTGGTATCCACGCTCACCGTGCACGACGTCCGACGTGATGTGCAGGTCGAAGAATTCGATCTCGTCCTCGGTGAACCCATACACCTCACGCAGAGGGATGATCTGCTTCTTGTAGATGCTCGGTACCTGCGACTCGAGTCCGACGACGAGCGCGGCGGTGGCCACGACGAAGTGCTCACGCTGCGAGACCGCGTAGCACCAGGACTGCAGACCACGGGTGATCGCGTTCATGTTCGACGGATCCTCGACACGTTCCTTCGTGGTGCCGCACGCCTCGGCGAACTTGATGAGGAGGTCGGTGTGCCGGATGTCGGCCAGTTCCTCCTCGTACATGTTCTGGAGGGTGAAATCCTTTGCATTGGTGAAGGTGTCGGGGGTGTTCGAGTAGATGTTCGCGAGGTAGTCGGCGAAGGGGCCGACGTAGTGGTAGTGGTTCTCCGCCCACCGCGCGAAATGGTGCTTCTCGAGCTTGCCCTCGGCCCACGCCTTGCTGAACGAGGCGTTCTTCGCCTCGCGGCCCTTGATGGCGTTCTCCAGAGCTGCGCGGAAATCGTCCCTGCCTAGAAGTTCGGTCATGATGTGCCTCGTCTTCCTCGAGTATGAGAATGGTTGGGGATGCTCCGACTGGAGTGAATTCGACGTTATCGACTCACGGCCTGCCCGACCACGGTCGAAGTGACTGCGTTGGAAGGGTTTCGATGTGCACGTTGTCGGCACATCGTGTCCATTCAGCTGGGTACTGCGGCGAGGGCTTCGAACTCGGCCAGCATCGCCGCTCCGACTGCCTTGTCCTGCTTGCCGCTTCCGCCGCTGATGCCTATGCCGCCGACGATCTGGCCGTCGAAGACGAGGGGAAATCCGCCGACGAACACCGCGAACTTGCCCGGCAGCATCTGGCTGATGCCGAATGCCTCGTTCCCGGGCAATGCCGGACCGTCGGGAGCCTCGTTGAACAGGTGCGTTGCCCGTTCGTGGCCGGCAGCGGTGAACGCTTTGGCGATCGCGATGTCGACGCCGGTGAGGCGCGCTCCCGGCAGTCGGTGCAGGGCGAGCACGTTGCCGCCGTCGTCGCAGACGCACAGGGTCTGCTTGACGCCGATTTCCTCGGCCTTCGCGCGTCCCGCGGCGAGCAGTGGGAGTGCGTCGTCGAGGGTGATTCGGTGAACCTGATGCATTGTCTTCTCCGTTGCGTATTCGGGAGGAAGTGATGCACCGATTTCTATCACCGGCATCACCGGCGGAACCATGGTCAAAATATCCGGCAATCTCGGCGAAATCAGGGCATAGTGCATAGGCAGTGCAGGCGCGCGCTCCGCCATACTGCACTTTTCGATGCCACCCGAGGAGGGTCCGTAGTGGACGACACCACGACACCGAACGCGGAGGACGAACGACTGTCGTTACGCGGCCTCCTGGAAGAGCCCCTGCTCGCGTCGGCCCGGCTGCTGTCCGGCACGGACGCCCCGAGCGGCCCGGTGACGTGGTGCCTGCCGTGGGGTGAGGTGATGAGCCGGCCCGATTCCCTCGCCGAGGTCGCTGTGTACACCCGGCCGGAAACCCTGTCCGCGCACGGACGTGAACTCGAATCGTTGGTGGCACGGGGAGCCGGGGTCCTTCTCGTCGACGGGTCGGCGCCCGCGGGCACGGTCTGGCCGACCGGACTCACGGTCGTGGAGCTGGGATTTCCCGTCGGTTTCACCGCACTCAACCGGCTTCTCGCCGAGCGCGCACTCACCCAGGAAGCGCACGTGATGCGCTATGCCCTCACGGTGCACCAGTCGCTCGCAGGGTTGCTGCACCGCGGAGCGGGCCTGCCGATGCTGATCCGCGAGGTGGCGACGCTGACCTCGGACGTCGCCGTCGCCCTGGACGTCCGGGGGCGGCTCCTCGCCCACGCGGGCCTCCCGGACACCGAGGACACGGGCACCGTCGCCCTGCTGGAGGCTCTCGCGGACGCCCTGCCGCGGCTCGAGGAATCACCACCGGCACGGATGCACAACGTTCACGTGCTCCGCCTGGAGCATCCGGACGGACTGTTCGCGCCCACGACGGCAGTCGCCGGGGCCATGCAGCTGGCCGGCCGCTACGAGGGCTGGATCGTGGTCGTCGTGCCCGGGGCGAACCCCCGCAGGCACGACATCGCACAGCACCGGGTGGTCGTCGAACAGGCCGGGACGATCATCGGCACCGAGATGCTCCGGCAGCGGAGCGTGGACGAGGCCGAGGAGCGGGCCCGCGGCGACTTCGTCCAGGCTCTGGTGCACGGCAACTTCGCCAACGACCACGACCTGCGCACCCGGGCCGCGCTGCACGAGATCGATCTGGACCTGCACTACATCGTGTTCGTCGCGCCCGGCCTCGTCGACCGGGCGTCGGGACGGCCCGGCGCGAGCATGGTCCGGCTGGCACGGTACGCCGCCGGCGTCCTCCCACGTCCGGGCGTACGTTCCCACGTCACCGTCATCGGCGACGTGCTCGTGGTGATCCGCTCGTTGACTTCCGTCGACACACCCGGCGTCGAATCCGAGATCAGCGAGTACGCGCACGCCATGTCGCTCGATCTCGAAACCCGTTTGGGTCAGCGGATCCCGGTGGCCCACGGACGTCCCGCGGCGGGCGCCCGCGATATCGGGGAAAGCTACCGCGAAGCCCGCATCACTCTGGGCATCGCCCAGCGGCTCGGGCTGTCCGGTTCGGTGGCGTACAACGACCTGCGCGGGTTCAGTGTGCTCGCCCGCGCGACCGACACCGACGAGAGCCGACGGCTCATCCGTGACGTTCTCGGCCCCCTCCGGGCGTCGAGTTCGCAGGCCGACACCGAGGAGTTGCTGTTCGCCTACCTCGAGGAGGGCGGCAACATCAACGCGGCCGCGCGGCGTCTCCGGATCCACCGGAACACGATGATCGCCAAGCTCGATCGCACGTCACGGCTCATCGGCATGGACATCCGGGAACCCGAGAACCAGTTCACGCTGTGGCTGGCTCTCCGTCTCGATCTGCTCTCCCAGGTGCAGGACACCGTCAACCACGAGATCGTGACCCGCTAGCCCTCAGACGGCCCCCGGGTTCTCGCCTGCGAACGTCCCGGCCAGTCCGGCGAGCACGACGAGTGCCGCCACGGCGAACAGCAGTCCGTACGGATCGGCCGCCAGGTGCGCGGCCACGCCCACCCAGGCGGCGCCCACCGCCGAGCCACCGAAGCGGATGAGGTTGAACAGTCCCAGACCGGTTCCGACGGCCCCCGCGGGCGATCGGGTCGAACCGGCCGCGGCGGGCGTCTGGACCATGCCGATCCCCACTCCGGCGACGACGAGCACGGCGCCGACGGCGATCGGGTTCCGGACATCGGCGGACAACGTGATCGCCAGTGCGACTTGACTACTGATCAACACCACCAGGCCGGACCGCATCACCACCCGGGCCCCGATCCTGTCGACGAGACGCCCGACGACCGGCGCCACGCACGTCATGACGACCGGCAGCACGAAGAGCATCAGCCCCGCCTGTGTGGTGGAACTGCCCGAGCCCGTCAGGTAGAGCGGAAGCGCAAGCAACAGCGCGCCCAGCGCGAACATCTGGGTGAAGGCGGCGAGAGCGCTACGCAGGAACCGCGATTCGATCACCAGGTCGATGGGCACGAACGGGTTCGCCGCCCGCCGGCAATGGACCACGAACCCCGCCGCGACGACGGCTCCGCCGCCGATCGTCGCGATGCTGACCCAGACGGGAACCTGCTCCATCGAGACGGTCGTGAGGCCGAGGATCAGCAGGACCGCTCCGAGCGTGACGGTGAACGCCCCGATCACGTCGAGCCGCATCTTCTTGCCTGGGTAGCGCGGGATGTAGCGGAGGGTTGCGGCGAACCCGATCAGCGCGACCGGCACCAGTGGCACGAAAGCCCACCGCCAGCCCCACCAGTCGCTGACAATTCCGCCCATCGACGGACCGACGGCCTGACCGATCCCGTTCACCGCCGCCCAGGCGCCGACGGCGCGCGCCCGCCGCGCGGGCCCGAACAGCCACGCGATCAGGCCCATGACCGCAGGCGCGAACGCCGCCGCGGCGATCCCGCCGAGCGACCGCCAGATCACGAGCACGGGCAGGGAGGGCGCGAGCGCCGCGCCGAGCGAACAGACCGCGGTTCCCAGCAGGGCGGCGCAGTACACGCGTCGGCGACCGAACCGGTCCCCGATCCACCCGGCCAGCGGCATTGTCGCCGCGAAGGTGAGGAGGAATCCGACGACGACGAAGATGCCGCTGCCGAGGCCGGCATCGAAGTCCGTGAGGATCGCGTTCAACGGGACGTTGACGATGTTGTTGCTGACCGTGCCGACGAACGTTCCGGCGAGCAGCGCCGCCAGCGCGGGCGACGTGCCGGGTCCGCGTTCGTCCCCCGCGGTTGCACTCTGAGCCTGACCGACCGCCGTGTTCATAGAGTCCACTTTCATCCGAGAATTCGTGTTCCGGCGTTGCCAGTTCTCGCCGGAAACCCTTGCCGCACTCCGCCCACCCAAATTTGGTTAGGCAAACCTAATTATGAACACGGGATTCCGTGAAATGGCCTCTGCCGAGCATTCCTTTACTTGCGCGTGACAACAAGCAATCCCGGCGAAAAATGCCGGGCACAATGCACAAATACGCTGGTTATCGATGTGCACTCTGGACGTTGACCCTGGAAAACGCCCCGCGCAGTATCACTGCACTGTGACTAGTGCCACTAGTCTGTACCTATTTCGAAGGGGCGCACCGTGGATGTAAGTCTCACCGCCGCACATTGGGTGTATCTCGGAGGAATCATCGTCATCCTCGGGACGATGCTCATGCGGAAGAACATCGTCGTCCCCGCCGTCATCGGCACGTTCCTGACCGCCTTCGTGTTCTCCGACAGCCTCGTCACCGGTCTCGCGTCGATTTTCAACGCGAGCCTCGTCGCCGCCCGCGAGCTGTTCAACATCTTCCTGATCATCTCGTTGGTGACGGCGATGCTCGGCGCCCTCCGGCAGATGGGAGCCGACCGGTTGATGGTCGCCCCGTTCCGGCGCGTCATGCGCGGCGGCACCAGCAGCTTCATCGTCCTGGCCGTCGTCACCTACACGATCTCGCTGTTCTTCTGGCCCACCCCCGCGGTTCCGTTGATCGGAGCCGTCCTCATCCCCGTCGCCATCCGCGCCGGCCTTCCCCCGATGGCGGTCGGCATGGCGATCGCGATCTGCGGGCAGGGCATGGCGCTGTCGTCCGACTACATCATCAAGGTGGCGCCGGGTCTGTCGGCGAAGTCGGCGGGAGTCGATCCGGACGTCGTCGCGGACCGCGCCCTGGTGATGTCCCTGATCGTCGGTCTCACCGCGCTCCTCATCGCCTACTTCACGCAGCGCAGGCACATGCGCCGCCCCGCACCGGAACTGCTCACCGACTGGGAGTCACGCGCGGAGAGCGACTTCGGCAAGCCAGGCGGCGACGCCCCCGAGGGCGGTGCGACCCCCACCGGCGGCGCGATCGATCGCGCACCGGCCGAAGCGGCGACGAGTGCCGCTCTCCCGACGACGACGGCCGTCCTCGCCGAACCCGTCACGGCTTCCGCCCGGCAGGTCATCGACGACACGTTCAAGAGCATCCGTGCCGCAAAGACTTTCGCAGTACTCGTGCCCACCGCGTACCTGGCATTCATCGTCTACCTCATGGTCGGCAAGTTCACCGATCTGGTGCCCGACCTCAAGGGCGGCGACGCGGCGGCGATGGTCGGCGGCATCGCCGCGCTCATCCTGTTCGCCGCGGCCGCGACCAACGACAAGAAGGGATTCCTCGAGACGACGTCCGAGCATCTGATCGACGGCCTGGTCTTCGCGTTCAAGGCCATGGGCATCGTGATCCCGATCGCCGGATTCTTCTTCATCGGCAACGGTGACTTCTCCGCCGCCATTCTGGGACTTCCCGCGGACGCGACCGGTCCGACGCTGCTCTTCGACCTGGTGAACGCCGCGCAGTCCCACCTGCCGCAGAACGTGTTCGTCACGTCGTTCGGCATTCTCGCCATCGGAATGATCGCGGGCCTCGAGGGCTCCGGATTCACCGGGCTGCCGCTCACCGGTTCGCTCGCGGGCGCGCTCGGGCCCGCTGTCGGGATGGACCCCGCAACCCTGGCGGCGATCGGTCAGATGGGGAACATCTGGTCCGGCGGCGGAACGCTCGTCGCCTGGTCGTCGTTGATCGCGGTGGCCGGCTTCGCCCGTGTGCCCGTCCTCGAACTCGCCCGGAAGTGTTTCGTGCCCGTGGTGTCCGGCCTGGTGCTGTCCACCGCACTGTCCGTGCTCATCTTCTGACGGCTCGACGGCCTCGGTGGGGCGGTTACCCCGCCGAGGTCACGCGCGCAGTCGATCCGCATTCTCGAGGATGGCGGCACGCAGCGCCTGCTCCGGTTCGCTGAGAACACTCCGGCGGGCCTCCAGCACGAATTCGACGTCGACGTCGGGCCCCCATTCGTCGCGCGAGCGCATCCGCACCGGCGCCAGCCCCGCCGGCGGCAGCGTCTCGGCATGGAACACGACGCCGAGACCCGCAAGACAGGCAGCCCGCAACCCGTTCAAACTGTCCGTCACACAGGCCACCCGCGCGCCGCGCCCGGATTTCTCCAGGACGTCGAGCGCCGCTTCCCTCGTGATCGACGGCGGCGGATACGTCACCAGCGGCACCGGCCCCGCTGCATCCGGAACGAAGTCGGGTGCCGCGAAGAACGCCAGCCGGTCGGTCCACACCAGTTCGCCGTGCCGGTCTCCTCTGCGACGCTTCCCGAAGACCAGGTCCAGCCGGCCTTCGTGCAGTTGCCGGAACAACACTTCGCTCAAGGCCACCGTGAGTTCGAGATCCACCAGCGGATGGCTGCGACGGAACTCGCCCAGAATCCGAGGAAGCTCGTGCAGAACCAGATCTTCGGACGCCCCGAACCGGACGCGTCCTCGCAGACCGGATTGCGTGAAGTAGCGCTCGGCGTCCGAGTGCCGCTCGAGTATCGACGTCGCGAAACCCACCATCACCGTGCCGTCCGCGGTCAGCTCGACCGAATGCGTGTCCCGCAGAAACAGGCGGCGCCCGGCTGCCAGCTCCAGCTTTCCGACGTGCTGGCTGACCGTCGACTGCCGCAGGTTCAGTCGCCGGGCCGCGGCGGTGAAACTCCGGGTGCGCGCGACCGCGAGAAAGCTCCGCAGATGAACCGGATCGAACATCACCCATTGTTATCACGGTTCGGCATTACAGTAAACGCGACTATCGCCTTTCGAAATATCCGCGTGTTCCATACGGTCGAACCATGCTGACGAAGATCCCGCTGCTCAGAAGACTCGATCCGTTCATTCTCGGCATCCTGATCACCGTCGGGATCGCCAGCCTGATCCCCGCGGACGGCACGGCCCTGACCGCGTTCACCTGGGCCACGAAGGTGGCCGTCGGAATTCTGTTCTTCCTCTACGGCGCCCGACTCTCCACGCAGGAGGCGCTGCACGGCCTGCGTCACTGGCGTCTGCACGTCACCATCCTCGCGGCGACGTTCGTGATCTTCCCGCTACTCGGAATCGCTGCGCGCGTGCTGGTCCCGACGATCCTGACCCAACCGCTGTACCTGGGCCTCCTCTACGTCTGCCTGCTGCCGTCAACCGTCCAGTCGTCGATCGCCTTCGTGTCGATCGCCCGAGGCAACGTGCCCGGCGCCATCGTCAGCGCCTCGTTCTCCAACATCCTCGGCATCTTCGTCACCCCGCTCCTCGTGGCATTGCTGATGACGAGTGAGGGGGCAGGCTTCGACGCGTCCTCCGCGACCGGCATCCTCGTCATGCTCCTGCTCCCGTTCATCGCCGGCCAGGCAGTGCGGCGGTGGATCGGCCCCTGGGTGAAGAAGCACGGCGCACCGCTCAAGCTCGTCGACCGGGGTTCGATCCTGCTGGTCGTCTACGTCGCATTCAGTGAGGGAATGAACGAGGGAATCTGGGGCACGTTGTCCGTCGGCCGACTCCTGGCTCTGCTCGCGGTGTGCGCGGTGCTGCTCGCGATCGTCCTGTCCGTCACCTGGTTCGGGTCGAAGCGACTCGGTTTCGACCGGGCCGATCAGATCACGATCACGTTCTGCGGGTCGAAGAAGAGCCTCGCCACCGGTCTTCCGATGGCCACCGTCCTCTTCGCGAGCCAGCCGATCGGCCTGATCGTGCTGCCGCTCATGCTGTTCCACCAACTGCAGTTGCTGGTGTGCGCGTGGATGGCGGGCCGGCTGGCCCGACGCGCCGCAGCCGAGGAGACGGAACTCGCGACCAGTTCGAGCTAGCCGGGAATCAGTCGGCCAGCACGGCCTTCAGGAAGGTCTTGGTGCGCTCGTTCTTGGGCGCGGTGAAGATCGTCGCCGGGTCGCCTTCCTCCACGATCCGTCCGGCGTCGAACATCATCACCCGGTTCGACACGTCCCGCGCGAACTGCATCTCGTGCGTGACGATCAGCATGGTGATGTCGGTGGTGCGCGCGACGTTCCTCAGCACGTCGAGGACGTCCGCCACCAATTCCGGATCCAGTGCCGACGTGACCTCGTCGAGCAGCAGAATGTCGGGGTCCATGGCCAGTGCCCTCGCGATCGCGACCCGCTGCTGCTGGCCACCGGACAGTTGCGTCGGATGCGCGGTCTCCTTGTCCGAGAGCCCGACCGTCTCCAGCAACTCGCGAGCCCGCTGCACGGCCGCGGCCTTGTCGAGTCCGAGAACGTGGATCGGCGCTTCGGTGATGTTCTCGATCACGTTCATGTTGGGGAACAGGTTGAACTGCTGGAAGACCATGCCGATCCGGCGTCGGATCCGGCGCACGTACTTCTCCGACGCCGGCACGAGTTTGCTTCCCTTCTCCTCGTGCGTCAACGGTGTCCCGTCCACCCAGATGACGCCGTCGTTCACCTTCTCGAGGGTCATGAGCAGCCGCAGGATCGTCGTCTTCCCCGATCCGCTCGGACCGATCAGGGTCACCCGGTCGCCGCGCGCGACCTGGAAATCCAGGTGGTCGAGCACGACGTGGTCGCCGAACTGCTTCACGACGTCGTCGAATCGGATCATCGGGGTTGCTGCGCTCGCGTCATCGGGCAAGACGTCTCTCCAATCGCCGTATGAGCAGGGACGTCGGGTAGCTGGCGACGAGAAAGATCACACCCGCCAGGGTCAACGGTTCGAGGTACTGGAAATGCCGGGCGCCGAACTGCTGCGCGGCCGTCACCATCTCCACCACGGTGATGGCGAACAGGAACGGGGTGTCCTTGAACATCGACACCGCGTAGTTGCCCAGCGCGGGGACGACGCGACGGATGGCCTGCGGCAGGATGATCGCCCGCCACGTCCGAGTGGGCGCGATCGACAACGCCCGCGCGGCCTCCCACTGGCCGACGGGCACCGCTTCGATACCCGCACGGTACACCTCGGCCATATACGTCGAATAGTGGATTCCGAGTACGACGACACCGATCTGCAGCGGCGACAGTCCCGTGAACGTGTAGTACACGAACAGCAGTTGCACGACGAGCGGCGTCAGCCGGATGAATTCACTGATCGCGCGGACCGGAACACTCACCCATCGCGGCGCGGCCTGCCGGACCAAGGCGATGACGAGACCGAGAACGACAGAGATCAGGAAACCGAGAACGGTGGCGATGAGGGTGATCTTGAAACCCTCGAGCAGCACGGGCAGAGCCTCGAACGCTCGATCCCAACTCCACTGGACGCTCATTTCTTCGCGGCCTCCAGTCCCCGTGGATCGGTGGGCGCGAGGCTGAAGATCTCCCGTAGGGACGGTCCCGTCCCGAGGCGATTCTTCGCCCGCACCTCCAGCGCGTTCATCACCAGTGTCAGCACGTAGCCGATGACGAAGTAGATGACGAGTCCGACGCCGAACGCGAAGAGCGTGTTTCCGGTCGTCTGCCGGAGTTGGTCGATCTCGAAGGTCAAGTCCTGCAGAAGGATATAGCTCGCGAGCGCCGTGCCCTTGAGGAGTTGGATCAGGAGATTGGTCAACGGAGGAATCATCTCCGCCCAGGCCTGTGGGAAGACCACCCGGCGCAGCCGCTGCCAGTGACTGAAGTCCAGCGCCGTCGCCGCCTCCCATTGCGATTGCGGCACCGAGTTGATCGCGCCGCGCACCACCTCGGCTCCGTAGGCGCCGTAATTCAGCCCGAGCGCGAGGATCCCGCAAAGCACCGGGTCGATGAGATAACCGAACAGCGGAACCACGTAGAACAACCAGAAGAGCTGCACCAACAACGAAGTGCCCCGGAAGAATTCGATGAAGGCGCGAGCCGATCCCCTGATCACGATGTTGTGCGCACGCGCAGCCAGTCCGAGCGCGAGCGCGAGGACGAACGCGAGGAGGGCGCCTCCCGCAGTCAGTTGGAGCGTGACGACGATGCCTTCCTGGATGCTCGGCCACGCATCCAGGAAGGCATCGATATTCTCGTTCACAGGCAGCAGACCTCTACGACGATCAGCCTGCCCCGCCGCAGAGTTTGGCGGTGGTCAGGTTCGGATCGGGCAGTTCCTCCGCGGTGAATCCGAACGGTCCGACGATGGACAGGTACTTGTCCTTGTCGGAGGTGATCTTGGCCAGCTCGGCGTTGTAGGCGTCGCGCAACTCGGTGTCCTCCTTACGGAAGACCGTGCCGCCGGCACCGACCTGGGGGACCCCGTCGATCTCGGCGACGAAGGAGCTGGTCACGTCGACCGGGGCCTGCGGGTTGTTTTTCGCCAGCCAGTTCAGCGAGATCCCGGTGAGCGCAAAGACATCGGCTCGCCCGTTGGCGACGGCGTCCATTCCATCCTGCGGCGACGCCACCTGCATTGCATCGATTCCGAGCTGCTGCGCATAGTCCGATTCGATCGCCCCGGTCATCGCGGCCATCCGCACCCCGCTCTGCTGCACCGACTGCATGTCGGTGAGGTTCGCGGGATTGCCCTTGGGCACCATCAGCGCGGTGGTGTAGTTGAACTCGGGCTCGCTGAACGCCGCCTGCTCGCACCGCTGCGGCAGGATCGACATACCCGCGCTGACGACGTCGAACCGGCGGGCCTGCAGTCCGGGTATGAGCGCTCCGAAGTCGGTGCTCACGCCCTCGACGTTGTCAATGCCCAGGTTCTTGAAGATTTCGCGGTGCAGGGCCACGGTGGCGCCGGTCAACTGGCCGTCCTGCTCGAAGCTGTACGGCGCCTCGCCGGCGAAGCCGACGGTGACCGTTCCGCTGTCCTGCAGTTGCTGGAGGAGCGATCCGCCGCTGGTCGTGTCGGTCTTCGTGCACCCCGCCAGGGAGCCGGCAGCCACCATCATGCCTGCGAAGGCGACAGCCGCTCTGACCGCCGGACGTTGTTTCGACATCGTGCTCGTCACCACAGATTCCCTTCGTCACCTCGGGTGATCCGGGAGGACGCGCACCGCACGGCACGACCCCAACGGATCTGCCCGGGCCACGTTACGCAGGCGAAGGACCTACCATAGGGGAACCGGGGGGACGTTACCGCAGCGTTATCAAATGGCGGTCGGCGAATGTCTCCGGGAATGCCGAAAGCCCCCCAACATGGTTGGGGGGCTTTCGGTAACGGATGTTCGGCGGTGTCCTACTCTCCCACACCCTGTCGGGTGCAGTACCATCGGCGCTGGAGGGCTTAGCTTCCGGGTTCGGAATGGGACCGGGCGTTTCCCCTCCGCTATGGCCG